>JBDSRU010000106.1:0-8354 GCA_039929145.1 Thermoanaerobaculia bacterium | reverse complement strand
GACGGCGAAAGCCGCCGCGGCGACGATTTCGCCAGGGGCCCCCAGGGCGCGTGCCAGGCGGACCGGCAAGATGCCCTTGCCGATGTCGAGCAGCAGCACGAGGAGCGCCGGCCAGCGCCCGGCGGCGCGCAGCACGTTGGTCGCACCGGCGTTGCCGCTACCCAGTTTGCGGACATCGGCGCGTTGCAACAGCCAGACGACCGCGAGGCTGAAGGAGCAGGAGCCGAGCAGGTAGGAGCCGGCAATAAGCTCGAGCCAGTGCGGGTTCAACCGCCCCCCTCGACTGCGACCCGCGGGTCCGGAGCGGCTGCAGCGAGCGCCACCACGAGCCGTCGGCGCAGCATTTCGAGCGCCATCTGGGAGGCGAACATGCGGATGCGCTCGCGATTGCCCGGAAAACGGGCGACACGGTGCTCGACAGGTGTCTCGCCTGGGCCGGAGACCGCGATGTGCACCGTCCCCACGGGCTTCTCCACCGATCCGCCCCCGGGCCCGGCGATGCCGGTCAGGCTCACGCCGAGGTCGCTTCCCAGGCGCCGGCAGACGCCGATTGCCATCGCGCGAGCCACTTCTTCGGAGACCGCCCCGGCGGTCGCGAGGAGCGCAGGCGGAACGTCGAGCAGCAGCAGCTTGACCTCGTTCGAGTAGGCGACGACGCTGCCCACGAAAACCGCGCTCACGCCGGCGACCCGCGTCAGGCGCTCCGCCACCAGACCCCCGGTGCACGATTCAGCCGTGGCTAGCGTCCATCCGCCCTCGCCCAGGAGCCGCGCGACGACCGACTCGAGAGTGGTCTCGGCGCCCTCGCCAAAAACGCCCTCGCCCAGCAGGGTGAGCGTCCGCTCGCGCATCGTTGCAAGCCGCGTCCGGCGTTCCGCCTCGGTACCCACCGCGGTGAGGAGGACCCGCACCTCGCCGGCGCCGGCGAGCACGGTCATCCACTCCTGCCCGAACTCCCGATAAGCCGGCGCGAGTGCCTGGTCGACCTCCGACTCCGCGCGCATCGCGACCTTGATCGTCCAGGTCTCACGGGCGGCACCGCCCGAACGCTTTTCGAGCCAGGGCACCAGAAACTCCGTCGCCATGGCCTCGAGCTCGAAGGGAACGCCGGGGAAGAGAAAGAGGGCCTTGCCGTCGCGCTCGAACAGTTGCCCCGGAGCCGTTCCGTTCGGGTTGGCGAGCACAGTAGCGCCCACCAGGACCTCCGCCTGCTTGCGATTGTTCGGCGAGAGCCTCCGTCCCATCGCGGCGAAGCGGCGCTCGATCTGTTCGAGTGCGCCAGAGTCCGCAGCGAGGCCGACACCGAGCGCAGAGGCCGCCGCCTCGCGAGTCAGGTCGTCGCCGGTCGGACCGAGCCCGCCGCTGACCAGAATGAGGTCACTGGCCCCCCAGAGAGCGGTGAGCTCGCGCGCGATCTCTTCTTCCAGGTCGCCGATCACGCTCTTCTTCACCAGCTCGACGCCAAAGCGTTCGAGCAGCCCGGTAAGGCGAAGCGAATTGGTGTCGAGGCGCTCGGTCGAAAGCAGCTCCGAGCCCACGGCGAGGATGGTCGCACGCACAGCCGGCATGATAGCAACCGCACCCGGGCGCCGCGGCCGCAAACCCGGCCGCCACGGCGCCGGATCGCCAATCCGCGGCATTTGACTCTTTCCGGCACGGCACCCTACGATCCCGATCTGTCATGAGCGCCCGCACCCCGAAAGCCGCCTTGCTCCTGTTCGCCGGCCTTGCGTTCAGCTGCAGTCTTCGCGCGGCGGACGCCCGCTCCGGCCTCTGGAGCGCCGGCGGCGTCACGCTCCGCAACGCCGGGAACGAATATCGCCTGGCGATCGCCACCGCCGACGGCGAGCGCCGACTCGACCTCCCCGCCGGGGTCGAGGTCGAGGAGCTCTTCGCGCTTCGCCAGGGAGCGCTGTTGAGCGGCCGCGGCCTGAGCGCCGCGCGCTCTGCCGGCGGACCTGCGCCGGGCGACCTCTATCTCGCGCTGCTCGACGGTCAAGGGCTGCACGCCCTGCCCTCGCCGGCCCGCGATCCAGAACGTCCCGTGCAGCGCGAGAACGCGGTGGCGCTCGCTTCACTGGCCGGAGACCTCGAAGGGCTCGTCTGGCTGGAAGGCGTGGACCGGCAGAGCTACACCATTCGCGCCGCGGCCTGGGACGGTCTGCGCTGGTCGGATCCGACAGCGGTCGCAGCGGCGGCTCCTGGCAGCCAGCTCGCGCTCGGCGGCGCGACCCTGGGCGACGGCTCGAAACTCCTCGTCTGGAGCCGGTTCGACGGCCACGACGACGAGATCGTCGCGGCGCGATTCGCAGACGGCCAGTGGAGCGCGGCGCGGCCGATCGCCGCCGGCAATGCGGTGCCGGACGTCACGCCCTCGGTCGTCGCCGTGCCTGGCGGAGCGCTCGCGGCGTGGAGCCGATACGACGGTCACGAATACCGGGTCGTCGTCTCACGCTTCGATGGCCAGACCTGGACGGCGCCGGAGTGGGCGGGACCAGCCGGATCGACGGTCCCCTTCTTCACCCGCGGGACTTCCGCTGCGACCGACGGCAAGCCTTCGACCTGGCTCGCTTTCGCCAGTTCCCAGCCGCGGGGCTGGACCGCCGTGGAGCTCGATTCCGCCGGACGAGCGCTGCGCCGTGGGACTGTCGAAACTTCGACGACGGCGCGCCCGGCGCTCGCGAGGTCGGCCACGGGCGGAGTCCGCCTGCGCTGGGCGGCGGGCGAAAGCGACGTCGAGCTCGAGTAGTGGGCCGCGAACCTGGAGCCGATTCAGGCTGCTGAGCCGGAAGTTACCCGCTCGATGATGAGCGGCGGCGCCTCTCCCTCATCCCCGATTTCGAAGCAGGCCGCAAAGCGCGCCTCCAGCCCGGCATGGGGGGCGCGCAGGTAGACCCGAGCCAGCTCCTCGCCCGCTTCGACCTGGCGGCCGAGGCGGGTGCGGTAGTTCAACCCGATTCCCAGGTCGAGCTGCGAGCCGATCGCGCGCCGCGAGCCTCCGGCCTCGGCGAGCAGCAGTCCGAGCTGCCGCGTGCGCACGGCGGCCACGCGGCCGGCACGCTTCGCCTGCACGACGACTTCGTGCGGCGCGAGAGGGAGGTCCGGCCGATCGAACCAGCCCGCGGACGCTCCCTGCGCCACCGCCCAGCGCACGAAGCGGTCGCGAACGGCGCCTGAATCGAGGAGGCCTCGCAATCCGGTCTCGGTCCAAGCTGTGCCGAGCAGCCGGCCCAGCGAGAGCGCCAGCGCGATCGTGAGGTCGACGGTTTCTCGCGGTCCGCGGCCCTCGAGGCAGTCGAGGATCTCGCGGATCTCGCAGGCGTGCCCGGCCCAGTCGCCGAGCGGCTGGTTCATGTCGGTGAGCAGCGCCTCCGCCTTCATGCCGAGCTCCGAGGTGATCCCGGCGAGCAGGCGCGCGAGCTCCCGCGCCTGCTCGAGGCGCGGCAGAAAAGCCGCGTCGCCGACCTTGACGTCGAAGACGATCGCGGCGGCGCCGGTGGCGAGCTTCTTGGAGAGGATGGAGGCCACGATCAGCGGCAGCGAGTCGACCGTCGCGGTGCGGTCGCGCAGCGCGTAGAGCTTGCGGTCGGCCGGCGCGATGCCGGCGGTGGCGATGCCAAGGGCGATGCCGCAGCGCTCGAGGAGCTCCTCCGCGCGGCCGCGGTCGAGCTCCTGACGGAAGCCCGGGATCGCCTCCAGCTTGTCAGCGGTGCCACCGGTGTGGCCGAGCCCGCGGCCGGTGAGCATGATGACCGGAACTCCGGCGGCCGCGAGGAGCGGTGCGAGCAGCAGGCTCGACTTGTCGCCGACCCCGCCGGTCGAGTGCTTGTCCGCGAGCCCGGGATGGGTCCTGGCCAGCTGCCAGCGCTCGCCCGAATCGAGCATTCCAGCGGTCAGCTCGCGGGTGCGCTCGACGTCGAGGCCGCGAATTGCAACCCCCATCAGGAATGCGGCGAGCTGGGCGTCGCTCCAGGTTCCGGCGGCGGCGGCCTGCGCCACTTCGGCGAGGTCGCCGGGTTGCAGCGGTTCCCCGGCGCGCAGCCGCGAGAGGACCTCGTAGGCGCTCAGCGAGCCTCCTGACTCAGGAGCCTGTGGGGGCCTGTCCGGCCTCGCGCTGGGCGTCCGTGATGTACGGCGATTGCGGGTACTCGTCGACGATGCGGCGGTAGGTCGCCTTGGCATCGTCGGCCTTGCCGAGGGCATCGTAGGTGAGCGCCAGCTGAAAGAGGATGACGTCGGAAGGCAGGGGCTTGTCGGACCGTTCGAGCATCTTCGTGAGCTCTCCGGCAAGCTCGCTGCCGCGGCCCTCTTCCCGATCGAGCTTGTAGAGATTGATCCGCGCCGCGGCGGAGAGTGCGCCGGACGGCTCGGCGTCGAGGAACGATTTCCAGAGCTGCTTGGCGCGCTCCTTGTCGTTCTCGGCGATGGCGATCTGGGCGAGATAGAGCTTGGCGACCCGGCCGGTCGAGGTGGAGCCGTAGCGCGAGTCGAGCTCGGTGAAGAGCTCCTTCGAGCGGCTGCGGCGCGCCGACTCCGAGGAGAAGGTCGGATGGCTCGCGTCGCCGGGATTGGCACCGGTCGCGACCACTTCGCCGCCATCGACGCGCAGCGCCTTCCCCAGAAGCTCATTCGCCCCGTCCTTGCGGCTACCGAGCCAGAAGAAGATTCCGGCCGCGATCAGCGCCACGCCGATGACCGCGCCGACGCCGTAGAGGATCATCCGCTTGTGATCTTCGGCGTAGTGAATGCCCGCCCCGATCGCTTCACCCAATTCGTTGCGCTTCAGATCTTCCCGTGTGACCGAGTCCATGAGCGACAGGCCTTTCTGTGACCGAGTGAAGTGCGCCGAAGTCCCGAGCAGGCGCAACCTGGTGCGGCTGGGAGGAGTCGAACCCCCGACCTTGAGCTTAGGATGCTCCTGCTCTATCCATCTGAGCTACAGCCGCGCGATGCTTATTATATATGTCAGTACTGAATGAGCGATTCGACCTCGTAGCCTTCGAGGCCGGCGCGGCCGGGGAGGAAGGTGAGCTCAATGACGAAGCCGAAGCCGACGACCTTGCCGCCCTGGCCCTCGACGAGCTTCGCCGCGGCCCGAGCCGTGCCGCCGGTGGCGATGACGTCGTCGATCACCAGGACACGATCGCCCGGCGAGACCGCATCGGCGTGCATCTCGAGGCGGTCGGTGCCGTACTCCAGGTCGTAGGTCTGCGACACCGTCTTCGCCGGCAGCTTGCCGGGTTTTCGCACTGGCACGAAGCCGGCGTTCAGACTGTAGGCGAGCGCGGGGGCGAACATGTAGCCGCGCGCCTCGATGCCGATCACCTTGTCGATGGGCGGCTTCTGGGCGAAGATCCAGGCGAACCGGTCGGCCGTCATGCGCAAGGCGAGCGGATCCTTGAGCAGCGTCGTGATGTCGAAGAAGTTGATCCCAGGTTTCGGAAAATCCGGGACTTCGCGAATGTAGCGCTTGAGATCTTCCACCGGTTCAATCCTCCACTGAAAAGTCTGTTCGGTTCGTATCGACGACGTCGTCCACAACGCCGGCATCGAGCGTTTCCACCTGTGCTCCCGAAGGACCCATCCGCAGGGCGGCCCCGAAGGAGGTCAGGGCGGCGTCGCTGCCGACGGCCTCGGCCCGCAGCGTGCCGTCGGGGTCGTTGCGCACCCATCCGACCACGCCGCATTCGCGGGCCAGGCGCACCGCGAAGGCGCGGAAGCCGACCCCCTGCACTTTGCCGGTGACGCGATAGCTCATGCGTTTCATTCGGGGCGCTCTTGCGGATCCCGCCAACCGAACCTTCCGACCAGCGGCACGAAAGCGACCGGCTCGAGCTCGCGCCGCCGGATCCCGCGCGCCAGGCGCTCGTAGAGCACGAGCTGCTGCCCGCTGCGCCCGCCTTCGGGCACCAGGAGCTTGCCTTTCGGCGCCAGTTGATCGAGGAGCGGCTTGGGGACAGTCGGCGCGCCGGCAGTCACCAGGATGCGGTCGAACGGCGCGACTTCGCTCCAGCCCACGGTGCCGTCGAAAGCCTGGATCTTCACGTTCAGAATCTCGAGCTGCCGCATCCGCCGGATCGCCTGGTGCGCGAGCTCGGGGATGCGCTCGAGGCTGTAGACCCAGCGCGCCATGAGGGCGAGGATCGCGGTCTGGTAGCCGGTGCCGGTCCCGATCTCGAGCACCTTGTGGCTGGGGTCGACTTCGAGCAGCTCGCTCATTCGCGCGACGATGTAGGGCTGGGAGATGGTCTGCGCGTCGCCGATCGGCAATGCGTGGTCTCCGTACGCCTGGCTGCGCAGGTGACTGCGCACGAAGAGGTGGCGCGGAACTTCGCGCATGGCGGCAAGAACTTTGGGGTCGCGCACTCCGCGGGCTTCGATGAGCTCGCGCACCATCCGCTCGCGAGAGAAAGTGTCAGCGAACATTCTCGGGGTCGGGGCGCACGATCCGGCCGAGGCGGGTGCGCAGGCCGGAATGCCCCTCCAGCCCGCGGTAGTCCGTCAGGTCGAGGTGCAGAGGCGTCACCGACACTCTTCCGGACGCCACCGCCTCGTGGTCGGTGCCGCTCTCCACCTGCCACTCGGGAGTTCCGGCGATCCAGTAGTACTTGCGCCCCCGGGGGTCCTCCTTCTCCACCACGACCTGGTGATAGACCCGCCGGCCGAGGCGCGTGAACGAGAGCCCCTGGAGCTCACCCGCCGGAAGATTGACGTTCAGGAGCAGGTCCGGCCGGAGTGTCTCGGTGAGGAGCTCGGCGATGAATCGGCCGGCGAATCCGGCGGCGCGCTCGAAGGAGTAGCCCTCGGTGATCTCCTGGCTGAAAGCCACGGACGGAATGCCCAGGAGCGTCCCTTCGAAGGTGGCGCTGACCGTGCCGGAGTAAGTCACATCGTCGCCCAGATTCAGCCCGAAGTTGATCCCCGAGACGATGAGGTCGGGCCGGTTCTCGCGCATCAGCCAGAGGACCGCGAGATTGACGCAATCGGTAGGCGTGCCATCGACCGCGTACCAGTTCTCTTCGATCTTCTGCATCCGCAAGGGCCGACCGAGCGTCAGGCTGTGGCCCGTGGCGCTCTGCTCACGATCGGGCGCGACGACCGTCACCTCGCCGAGCGGCGCCAGAGCGCGTGCCAACAGGCGCAGCCCCTCGGAATAGATGCCGTCGTCGTTGGTGATGAGGATGCGGGTCATCGCGCTCTCGTCCAGGCCCGGCGGACGGGGGCTAGCGTCGCCAGGCGAGCTTTCCGCCCGTGCGGTCGAGATACTTGCCGAGGAGCGGTTCGAGCGCCGCGAGAGTGTCCGCCGGAACGAGGTTGGGATCGGTGATCAGAGACATTGCCAGCGCGTCCGAGCAGTCATTGGCGACTTCCGGGCCGAGCACCGCGATGGCGCGCCGCACGACCCGCTGGGCGAGGGCTACATTCTTGCGCAGCACCTCCATCACGCCCTCTCCGGTGACGTTCTCCTCCTCGTCGTGCCAGCAGTCGTAATCGGTGACCATGGACAGCGAGGCATAGGCGATCTCGGCTTCACGCGCCAGCTTGGCCTCCTGGAGGTTGGTCATGCCGATGATGTCGAAGCCCAGCTGCCGGTACGACATCGACTCGGCGCGGGTCGAGAACTGCGGACCTTCCATGTTGACGTAGCAGCCCCCGCGATGGGTGGTCGCACCCTCTGCGTCGGCGGCATCGGCGAGCACGTCGGCGAGCGTCTTCGAAACCGGATGGGCGACCGAAACGTGCGCCACGATGCCGTTGCCGAAGAAAGTATCGGGACGATGGCGGGTTCGGTCGAAGAACTGATCCGGAACGACGATATGGCCGGGGACGTACTCTTTCTTGAGCGATCCGACGGCCGAGACCGAGATCAGGAACTCGACCCCGAGGCTCTTGAAGCCGTAGACGTTGGCGCGGAAGTTGAGTTCCGTGGGAAGCAGCCGGTGGCCGCGGCCGTGGCGGGCCAGGAAGGCCACCTTGCGACCGTCGAGCTCGCCCAGGATGAAGGCGTCCGAGGGCGCTCCCCACGGGGTCTCGATCTGCCGCTCCTCCGCCACCTGAAGCCCGGCCATCTCGTAGAGGCCGCTGCCGCCGATCACACCGATCCGAACATCACTCATCTGCTTTCTCCGAAATCTGCCTGTCTGGAGCTTGAAAAAGGGGTCGGCTGTCAGCCGGAAGTACGGAGCCCGGAGATTAGCACACGACTCCCGCGCCCTGGCCGTTCCCGGCGGGCGCCGGCGAGGGCATGGCGGCGGCCACGACGTCGAGCGCCGTCGCGAGGGCCCTGCGGCCCGCCCGGCCGTCGACCTGGCGGACCCGCTCCCCACGGCAGGCGGCGACGAACGCCGCAAGTT
>JBDSRU010000105.1:0-6756 GCA_039929145.1 Thermoanaerobaculia bacterium | reverse complement strand
CCTACACCCTCACGGCGACGCCCAGCGTCACCAGTATCTTCTGCAAGATCGACAGCGATTGCGAGATCCTGTGGACCCCCACAGCGCTCTACCGCTCGGTCTGCCTCGGCTCCTCCTGCCGCTTCCGGCCTGCGACCGGACTAGCGGCAGGCGCCGCCTGCGACAGCGACGCCAACTGCGCTTCCGGACCTTGCTCGTATACCGCTTTCGAGTCCGGCGCCGGAGCCTCGGTCTGCACGGCGCCCTGCCTCGTCGACGGAGACTGCGCGAGCGTTCCCGGCGCGCCGATCTGCTCCTCCGGCCGTGCGCCGAACCTCTGCCTCCCGGGCTGCGTCGCCGACACCGAATGCGGCACCGACCCGTCGACGAAGTCGCCCGACGCCGGTCTGCCCTGGGACTACTACCCGTGTGCCGTCGCCGCCCAGCGTTGCGGCGGCTGGATCTTCAAGGACGGCTTCGAAGGCGGCGACAGCGGGATTTGGTAGGGCGGCACCCTTCTTCAGCCGATCGATGCCACCAGATGAATCTTCGGCGCCACGGTGCGGACCACCTTCTCGATTCCGTGTCCAGGGTTGGTGCGCCTGGTCGCGATCAGCAGGCCGGCCTTCTCGAGAAAGAGGACGTCCTTCGCCACCGCGGAGCGCTCCCGATGCAGGCGCCTGGTGAGCTGCTGAATGGAGAGTTCCGTTGTCAGCACTTCGTTGAGAAGCTTCAGTCGCGCGTTGGAGAGCGCGCTGAACATCGCAGCTGAGTCACCAAAAGAGATCGTCACGCTGGGCGCGACGTGCCCGCCTTTGTCCAGTTGACGCGCCACTCCCTTGGCGCGGGCGAGGAAGCTCTCGGCCGATTCGGTCACGACAGTCGCCTTCGCGCTCATCACTTCCTCCTTGTCCTCACCTTCGCGATCTCGACCCATTCCGCCGAAAAGCGCTCGACGATCGCTTCATTGCTCGCTTCCGCCTGCGGTTCGACCTCTCCGAAACAGTGCCGATGAGGCTCGCCGTGAGCATTGTCGTAACCCAGCACTCGCCCGTTGTCGCCGGAATGAAGGAGCGGGTTGATGTACGCCAGGCTGTACCGGGTGACCGCCTGCTTGCCGCCCGGGTAGGTTCTCGCCCAAACCTCGAATCGGAGCTGCCCGCCGCCGCGCTTCGCCGACAGGAAGTGCCGCTCCGAGACGATCCGGGTCTCCGGCGGGATCAACTTCGCTGGCAACCTCTTCGGCATCAGCTGTGCTCTAGATTACCACATCTGATTGGGCTCGACCAAGCAGGGGCCTGGGGTCGATCAGGAGCTCGCGATCGACGAACAAGGCCTCATAACGCTGACTAGCGAACAGGGCCAACCGTAGAGGTAATGATCGTGGGCGACCGACTCGTCGTCGACGCCGGCATGAAGGGCACCGACTCGAGCATCGGAAGGGTAATTCGGCATGCGCCTTCGTGCACCGCGATCGTCAGTAGACTCCGCGCCATGACCAGATCCGCTCGCCGTGACCTCGTGGCGCGATGGTGTCTCATGATCCTCGTGCCCGGACTTCCGGGTCTCGCTGCCGCGCAGGCGAGTCCCGCCGCTTCCGAGGATCGCCCAGTCGAGTTCGTGCGGACCGAGATTCGCGACCGGATCGAAAGCGACGGCATCCTCACCCGTCGCCAGACGCAGGAGATCAGGCTCCTCACAGCTCTCGGGGTCCAGGCGTACAGCCAGGTCGCGGTCACGTATTTCGAGGCGACGCAAGACGCCAGCCTGGATGCGATCGTCGTGATCCACCCGGACGGCAAGGAAGTGGATCTCCGCGCCACGGCGCCCACCGACGTGGTCTCGGTCGTTCCTTCGGACCTGCCGATGCACTCCGACCTCAAGGCGATCCGCGCCGCCCTCCCGATCCTGCAGGTCAACGATCGTCTGCTGATCTCCTCCACCACGCGGGCGCGACCGCTTTCCGCGGCGCACGTGTGGACCGAATCTCCCGCCTACGATCCTTCGAGCACGACCCGGCTGGTGTACGAGCTCGATACTCCCGAGGACTCTGCGCTCGTTGTGCAGCTGCGCAAGGTCACCAACGGCAGGCTCGAGGACAGCCGCGTGACCGGCCGGCGAATCCGTCGCTGGACCTTTACTGCGGACACCGCTTCGTCGGCGGCGGAAGGCGATCCCGATCCAGCCGACCTGAAGACTCCGGAGGTGCAGGTAACCTCCTTTCGTGACTGGGACGAGATGGCGCGCTGGTGGGCTGAGCTGTCGACGAAGGAGATCGATGAGGCCGTCCGGCGAAAGGCCGGGGAGCTGACACACGACGCCGCGACGGAGCGGGATCGTCTGGCGGCGCTCTACCACTTCGTGCGGTCGGAGATCGGCTATCTCACGCTTCCGCTGGGTCTCGGGCGCTATCAAGCGAGGGATCCTGGCGAAGTCCTCCGCACGGGCCTGGGAGACTGCAAGGACAAGATCGCGCTCCTTGCGGCACTCGCACAAGCCCAGGGGATCTCCGTGGAGTCGGTTCTGATCTCCAGCGGAAACTCACGACCCCTGACCGAGGAGGTCGCGTCGCCGTTGCAGTTCGATCACGTGATCGGCCGGGTTCGCCTCGGCGACGAGACCGTCTGGCTGGACCCGACTTCCGAGTTGACCCGTTTCGGGCGACTTCCGGTGGATGACCGCGGCGTTCGTGGAGTCCTCATGCACCCGGGGAAGGGCAAGAGGGACTCAGTCTCGAGAGCGAAGGCGGAGCTGGTCACGACGCCCGAGCGATTGAATCGCGAGGTCGTGAGGAGCTCCGAGACGGTCGGTTCGATGGATCGGTCTGGCCGTGTGCGGGCGACGATACGCACGACGTTCGACGGCGACGAGGAATTGGTGCGAACGCTCTTCAAGTACGCTGACGAGCGCCTTCGCCGTGCCACGATCGAGGCGCTGCAGGGAGGATGGGGAACAGGCTCCAAGTTCGGGTCGATTCGATTCTCGGATCCCGTGGACCTGGCGCAGCCCTTCTGGTTCGAATGCGACGTCGAGTGGCCGCGCGGGACGGAGCCATGGCGGAGTTCGGCCAGCCTGCGGATTCCGGCCAGTTGGCTGATCATGAACGGCCCTCCACAGGAGAATCTCGCCGGTGGCAGAAAGGCGCCGCGTCAGGTCGAGCTCGATCTCCCGCAGGTACAGCGGGCAACCGCGCGATTCGAACTCCCGGAGGCGCTGAGCGCGTCCGCTCCCGTACCCGTCACCCTCGAGCGCGAATTCGCGAGTTTCCGCTCGACCTATGGCGTGGAGAAGAACGTCCTCCGGCTCGAGCGCGAGATCCGCCTCAAGCAGTTGGTCGTCCGCAAGTCGGACTTTGCGGAGCTCCAGCGCTTCGTCGACGCCCTGCGGCAGGACCAGAGGCAGGAGTTCGATCTGGAGATGCCGGCTGGTTTCGTGGCCGAGCTAGACAGGGAGGCCGACGCCGGAGAGCGGTGCAAGCGCAGCTTCGACGCGGCAGAGTACGAGAAGGCGGTGGAAGCCTGCCGCTTGGCGACTGAAGACGATTCGCAACGGGAGGATGCCTGGAACACGCTGGGACTCGCACTCGAGCGGCTCGGGCGGATTCCTGAAGCTCGAACGGCGTACCGTAAACAGATCGAAGTTGACCCTCATCATGGATACGCTTACGCGAATCTCGGTCTCCTGGCCTGGACCGACGGCGACCTCAAGGAGGCCGAGAGCTTGCTTCGCAGAGAGATCTCCGAAGCTCCTTTCGTGGCCTTTGCCTACGGCCGCCTCGGCCGCCTCCTCATCTACCTCGGCCGCTATGACGAAGCCGACACGCTTCTGCGTCAGGCCGTGAAGCTCGGCGGGCGGGAGGACGAGATCTGGATCGATCGGCTGGAGCTCGAAGCCAGACGCGGAGATTTCTCCGCGGTGAGCCAGATGGCCCTCGGGCGGCCGGGCCTTTCGGCGGAGCCGGAGAAGTTCGCATATCTCTCAGCCTGGTTGACGAACGACCTCGAAGGAGAGGCGGACGGCCTGGCGGAGCTTGTTGGAGAGGGCGTGAGCGCGGCGGAGAAGGTGCTCGGCGGGACGATCGAGCTACCCCCGTCCGAAGGCGTGCTGGCCGCGACGGCGACGGTCGCTTCCGCGTGGGAGTTCCTTGGCAGGTTAGCTCTCCGCCGTGGAGAACCGGCGGAAGCCCGGAGCTGGTTCGAGCCGGCGCTCGCGTTCTCCCAGACCTCCACCGCCGCGGAAGGGTTCTCCCGCTCTTTGCGCGCCGCGGGCGACGTGGCCGAAGCGAACCGACTCCTGGCGCTGGCCGTGAACCTGGAACAATCGCCGAAGGATCGACTGGAGAAGGAGTTCCAGGAGGCTGTACCGAACCGGGCAACTCGGACATCCCTGGTCGAGCGCGCGCGAGAGGGGTTTTGGGACCTGCACGGGCGGAGCCTCAATCTGCCTGCGGCCGCCGGGACGCAGGGCGAGGTCTGGGTGCTCCTTGCTGCCGACGGAAGAGTCGTTCGGGCGCTCGCAACGGGGAGCTCGCCGCCGGCCGCGCTGGCGGCGGATCTGGTGGCGAGGGAATTCCGCATTGCACTTCCCACGGGGAATCGAACGCCCATTCCAGTGAAACTCCTGGCCTTCTGCGATCGCTCGGGTGCTTGCACGTTGACCTCCCAGAATCCAGCTGTATCCTGGCGGGAGCTCGTCGAGAAATGGAAATGAAGCGATTCCCTCCGCTCGTGAGTCTGGGCGCTCTCCTCGCACTCGTGGTCAGCCCGGCCCACGGCGGCAGCCTGGTCTTCCGCGACGGATTCGAAAGCGGATCGGTCTGCGCATGGGGATGGGCTTGCGCGCCGCCGTCGTCGGGAGCGCCTGGCCGAAGATCTCGAGCAGAAAGTCGACTTCGTCGAAGCGGCCGAGTTCGTTGACGAAACCGGCGACAAGAGTGCCGGTCGCCGGTTGAAGCGCCAGCAGCGTGTTTACTCCTCTGCCACCGCGATCAGCCCGACCGCACGACCGAAATCGACCCCATCACGATCCGATCCATTTTCGTCCGCAGAAAGCAGTCAAGCGCCTCGGCCGGAGTATTCACAATCGGCTCGTTCTCGTTGAACGAGGTGTTGAGCACGATCGGCACGCCCGTGTCGGCCTCGAAAGCTCGGATGAGCTCGGCATAGAGCGCGTTCGAGCGGTCGGAGACCGTCTGCAGGCGCCCCGATCCGTCGACGTGCACGACCGCTGGAACGAGATCGCGCTTCTCGGGCCGGAACGGATAGACCTTGAGCATGAACGGGTCGGGCTGCGAGTGCGTGAACCAGTCCCCCACCCGCTCTTCGAGAATCGACGGCGCGAACGGCCGGAACGACTCACGGCGCTTGATCTTGAGGTTGAGCAGATCCTTCATGTCAGCGCGGCGCGGATCGCCGAGGATCGAGCGGTTGCCGAGCGCGCGCGGCCCCCACTCCGCGCGGCCCTGATACCAGCCGACGACTTCGCCGCGAGCGATGGCCGCCGCGGTCTCCTTGCAAAGCGCCGCCGAGTCCGGCGCAGTCGAAATCCGCAGCTCACCGAAATCGCCATCCATCCCCTGCGACTCCGGAATGCCCGCCGCGACCGCCCGCCGCACCTCCGCCTCGCCGTGCTGCGGCCCCCACGAGCTGTGCTCCATGACGAAGCCGCTGCGACTTTCGCCGAGGATGTCGTGGTGGAGATAGAGCGCCGCGCCGAGCGAGGTCCCGGCATCTCCTGACGCCGCCTGGATGAAGATCTCCTCCACCGGCGTGCGATCGAAGATTCGCCCGTTGGCGAGCGAGTTGAGCGCGCAGCCGCCGGCGAGCGCCAGGCGTTTCGAGCCGGTGAGCGCCAGCACTCGCCGGACGAGGGCGAAGAAGCGATCCTCGTAGACCGCCTGCATCGACGCCGCCATGTCCATGTGGCGCTGGGCGAGCGGCTCGTCGGGCGGCCGCGACGGACCGAGGAGCGTCTCGAGAGCGGGAGTGAAGAGCCGGCCCAGCGTCGGCTCCCCCGACTCCCAAGTCATGTCCACCCCTTCGGAGAGGTGGCGGAAGTACGAAAGATCGAGGCGGAAAGTGCCGTCGTCGAGAGCCGGAACGAGCTGCCCGATCTCCGCGGCATAGCGCGGGGAGCCGTAGGCCGCGAGCCCCATCACCTTGTACTCGTCGCCGAAGTTCGGGAAACCCAGGTACTGCGTCATCGCCGAGTAGAAGAGTCCGAGCGAATGCGGAAAGTGCACCCGATCGAGGATCTCCAGCCTGTTGCCGCGCCCGTGCGCCATCATCGTCGACACGAAGTCGCCGAAGCCGTCGATCGAGAGACAGGCCGCATCCTCGAACGGCGAGCAGTAGAACGCCGAGGCCAGATGAGCGCGATGGTGTTCGACGGCAAAGATCGGCGGGCTCTTCGCGATGCCAAGCGCCGCTTCGACCCGACCCTCGAGCGAGGAGACCGCGTGCAGGTTCCTCACCCTGGAGGCGGCCCGAGCAAGGCTCCGCGGATGCGTGAGCGCCAGCCAGGCCTTGCGCGCCAGGTAGGCCCGCGGCTGGCGCGCGACCGCGATCGCATCCACCCGCTCGCCGCCACCGGGTTCGATCGCGAGCTCTTTCGCACACCAGCCGAGCGCCAGCTCCGGAAAGCCGGCCCAGTGCTTGATGCGGCGGAAGCGCTCCTCCTCGACCCCGCCGATGAAGTGTCCGCCGGCGACAGCCGAGGCCGCGGCATCTGGGTGGTAGGCGGAGATCCCGAGGATGCGGATCATCCCGTTCTCTTTCC
>JBDSRU010000104.1:0-8474 GCA_039929145.1 Thermoanaerobaculia bacterium | reverse complement strand
ACGCGGCCGACCTCGAGCTTGTGCGTGAACCGCTGCTGCGGCGCATCGGCTCCGCGCCAGCGCTGCATTTCGTCGAGGCCGACATCTGCCGCGCCGATCTCCTGCTCGAGATCGAAGGGCTCGCCGGCTTGCCGCGTTAACCCGCAACCTCACCGCCGCGGATCCGTACTAGGCACTGAAGTCGGGTGCAGGGCTCTCGGGCATGGCTCCCGGTCGGAGGGGAATCGAAATGAGGACGTCCACCCGCGCGACTGTCGCTTGCCTCGTTCTTGCGGTGATGAGCTTCGCGGCGGCGGTGGTTCCAGCCGCCGCGCAACCGAGCTCCAACCCGGCCTCAGGTCCATCGGCAGCGGCCGCGACGCCCGCCGTCCCGCCTGCGCCCCCGGCTCCAGCGCCGCCAGTGCCTTCAGCACCGCCAGCACCGCCAGCACCGCCCAGCCTGCGCGACGCTCAGGCCCGCCTGCAGGCGGGAGACCCGGCAGGGGCGGCAACCCTGCTCGACTCGATCACCGCGCGCGAGCCCGAGAACGCGCGCGCCTGGCGCATGCTGGGCGTGGCGCGCCAGCAGATGCAGTCTTACGACGCCGCGATCGCCGCCTACTCGACCGCATTCCGGCTCGAGCCGAAGCATCCGGTGGCGATCTACAACCTCGGCACGGCCTACGCGCTCAAGAAGGACCCCGATCGCGCGTTCGAATGGCTCGGCAAAGCCGCGGCACTTCACGTCCTCGACATGACCCAGATCGAGCAGGACACGGACCTCGAGTCGCTGCGCACCGATCCGCGTTTCAAGGCTCTCCTTCCCAGGCCCGAGGATTTCGCCCAACCGTTCGTCGAGCCCGTGCAAATCCTTCGTGAATGGGACGGCGAGAGCGGCGGCGACCAGTTTGGCTGGATTGCCCGCAATATCGGCGATGTCGATCGTGACGGCGTGCCGGATATCGTCACCTCTGCGCCGACCCGGGGCGCCGGCGGAGCGAACGCCGGCCGCCTCTACGTCTATTCGACCCGAAGCGGCAAACTCCTGTGGTCGGCGGACGGCAATCCGGGCGACAAGCTCGGCACCGGGGTCGAAGGCGCGGGAGACACCGATCAAGACGGCGTGCCCGACGTCGTCGCCGGCGCCCCCGGCGGCGGTTATGCCCGCGTCTACTCCGGCAGGGACGGCAAAGAGCTGCTCACCATGCGCCCAACGAACGGTGTCTCGGAGTCCTTCGGCCGTCACGCGGCGGGCATCGGAGACCTCGACGGCGATGGCAGCAGCGACCTGCTCATCGGCGCTCCCGGCAATCCGCAGGCCGAGACCGACACCGGTTGGGCGTATGTCTATTCAGGCAAGAGCGGCGCGCTGCTGCTCCGGCTCGTCGGCGATCGCGCCGGCGATCAGTTCGGCGCTACCGTGGGCGGAATGTCACAAGGGAAGTCGATGGTCCTGATCGTCGGCGCACCCCGGGCCGGAGCGTCGAGGAACGGCCGGACCTACGTCTACGACGCGCTCGGCACGCAGCCCAAGTTCGTCATCGAGGCCGACGAAACCGGCAACGCGCTGGGGGGGATGTTCGTCTCGGTGCCCGGCGACATGGACGGCGACGGCGTCGCCGACATCTACGCGTCCGACTGGTCGAACGCCGCCAAAGGACCTTCGACCGGTCGGATCTACGTCCATTCGGGCCGCGACGGCCACCGGCTCCTGACACTGACGGGAGAGACCGCCGGCGAGGGTTTCGGCACCAGCCCTTCGAACGCCGGCGATGTCGACGGCGACGGCCGCGCCGACCTGATCGTCGGCGCCTGGAACTACTCGGTCGCCGCCGGATCTGGCGGTCGCGCCTACCTTTATTCCGGCAAGGACGGTCGCCTGGTGAAGACCTTCACCTGCCGCATCCCCGGCGAGGCCTTCGGCTTCGACGCGGTGACCATGGGCGATACCGACGGCGACGGCACCGTCGACTTCCTCATCTCCTCGGCCTGGAGCGGCATCCACGGCTTCCATTCGGGCCGGATGTTCCTCCTGTCGAGCGGCGTGAAGAGGCAGGCCCCCGCGACCGCGCGTGGCCACGAGGGCGCCGGCCGGAGCGCCCCCGGCTCGGAGGTCTTCAACGGAGACTCGCTTTCCATGCCTGGTAGGGACGCAGTCAGAGGAGCGTCGAAATGAGCACCGCCGCGAGCGCCAGCGGGCAGGCATAGCGCAGGAGCCAGATGCACAGCCGGGCCGCGCCCGGAGTCGTTTCCGCGAGCTCTTCGGCGAGGATGTCGCGGCGCAGCCGCCAGCCCACCAGCAGGCTCGTGGCGAGGGCGCCCAGCGGCAGCAGGAGGTTCGACGCGACATAGTCGAGGACGTCGAAGAATGTTTTCGTGGCGAAGGTCGGCAGGAATCCGAGCGGAAACCAGCCCGACCAGCGGTTGAACGACAGCACCGTTCCCAGGCCCACCGCCCAGACGGCGACCGCGACGATCGCTACCGCGCGGCGCCGCGAAGCGCCCTTGCTCTGCTGCAGCCAGGCGACCATCGGCTCGTACGCCGCCAGCGAGGGCGTGAACGCGGAGAGAAAGAGCAGCACGAAAAAGAGCGTGCCGACGATCCGGCCGCCCGGCATCTCCGCGAACACCGTCGCGAGCACTCCGAAGACCAGCTCCGGCCCGCCGGCGGGATTCATCCCGTAACGGAAGACCAGCGGGAAGATCATCAGCGTCGCGAGCAGCGACACCAGCAGGATCGAGCCGGTGATGCCCAGCGCTGAGCGCACCAGCGATGTGCCGCGCGGCAGATAGGCGCCGTACGCCAGCATCATCGCCATGCCGACGCCGGTGGCGAAGAAGGCCTGACCGACGGCCGCCACCAGGACCTGAGGGGTGATGGCGGCGAAGTTGGGCGCGAAGGCGAAGGCGAGCCCCGCCCGCACGTCGCCGGTCGCAAGTGCGTAGCCCGCGAGTCCGATCAACAGGATCAGGAGCATCGGCGCGCGCCACCGGGTCGCGAGCTCGACCCCGCGCCCGACGCCGCGCGCCGAGGTGAACGCGACGATGGCGATGAAGGCGAGCTGCCAGGCGACGAGCTCGAACGGATTGGCCAGCAGGGCCTGAAAGTGCGCCGCCACGGCCGGCCGGTCCAACCCGACGAGCGCGCCCGAGGCGCACTTCCAGGTGTACGCGAGCACCCAGCCCGCGACGACCATGTAGTACGTAGTGATCGCGAAGCAGGCGATCGTCCCGACGATGCCGATCGCATTCCAATTCCGGGACCCCCCCGACTCGACCGCCACCGCACCGGCGGCGTCAGGCGGACTCAGGCGAGAGCGCCGGCCGAGCGCGAACTCGGCGACGAGGAGCGGCGTCGCGATCGCCAGGCAGGCGAGGACGAAGATCAGCAGGAAGGCGCTGCCGCCGCTGGTGCCGACGAGGTAGGGCAGTCTCCAGACGCTGCCCAGTCCGACCGCCGCTCCGATCGTGGCGAGATAGGCGACGAAGCGCGAGGACCAGATCGGAGTCTGCGCGGGGGTGCCGGTCTGGGAAGGCATCGGGGCTCCTAGTGGCTCGTATCCGATGAATCGATAGTGGGTGGCGCAGCCAGCGGCGGCGCAGGCAAGGCGCGCGACTGAGTCATAGCTAAGGCTATGGCGCAAGGAGCGCAACGCAGCCTCCGCCGTCGAGGGCCAGACAGACGCTGTTGATTCATCGGATACGAGCCACTAGTGGGTTCCGGCCGAAGCGCGTTCGGGGACGGCGCGATCGCGGCGAAAGCGGTCGAGCGCGAAAGGCGCGATCAGGTCCGGAACGCGCCCGGTGGCGATGAGCGCGGCCATGTTGCGTCCCGAGACCGGGATCGCCTTGAACCCCCATGTGCCCCAGCCCGAAGAGAGGAAGAACTGCCCCAGCGGAGTCTTCCCGAGGAGCGGCGAGTAGTCCGGAGTCATATCGCAGACGCCCGACCACTGGCGCAGCAGTCGGAGCTTCGCCATGAACGGGAAGAGATCGATGGCGCGCGAGGCGCACGACGAGACGAACGGGAAAGTCGAGCGCGTCGAGTAGCTGGTGTAGGGATCGATCTCGGCGCCGACCAGCATCTCGCCGCGCGAGCTCTGCGAGATGTAGATGTGCAGGTCCGCGGACGCGACGATGCGGTCGAGCACCGGTTTGTACGACTGGGTGACGAACGCCTGCAGCGGATGGGTGACGATCGGCAGCTCGAGGCCGGCCATGTCGGCAATCTGGGTAACGTAGCCGCCCACCGCCGAGAGGACCGCTCCTGCCGCGATCTCGCCGCGATTCGTGCGCACGCCAGTGCAGCGTCCGTGCTCAAGGCGGAGGCCGGTGACTTCGATCCCCTGGTGCACCTCGACGCCGAGGCGCTCGGCCGCCGAGGCGTAGCCCCAGACGACACCGTCGTGACGGATGATCGAGCCCGGCGGGTGAAAGGCCGCGCCCAGGATCGGCCGCGTCCCGCCGCAGGTCATGTCGAGCTCGGGACAGGAGGCCGCCACTCCCGCGGCATCGAGGAATACGGTGTCGACGTCGTGGACCTGGTTCTGCAGCGCGCGCTCGCGCTGGCTGTTGAGCTGCGCTTCGGAATGCGCGAGCCAGAGCAGGCCGCGCTCCGAGCGCAGGAGATTGAAGTCGAGCTCCTCGGCGAGCGTCCGGTAGAGGTCGAAGCTCGCCTGGTAGAACCGGATCGTCTCCGGCGTCTTGTAGTTGGCGCGCAGGACCGTGGTGTTGCGCCCGGTCCCGCCCGAGCCGATGTACGAACGCTCGAGAACCGCGACCTTCCTGACCCCGTGTTCGCGCGCCAGATAGTAGGCGGTCGCCAGTCCGTGCCCGCCGCCGCCGATGATGACGACGTCGTAGCTCGCACCGAGCGTGTGTTCGCGCAGGTAGACCCTGGATTTCGACTGGGGCGGGGAGCTGGACATGGCGGGCGTCTGCGCGGGCCTCAAGGTGGCGATCCGACGGCTGCCGAAAACGGCGCTTCGACCGCTTCGAAATGAACTGCAGCGCCGGCGCAGACCTCGCGCAGCCGGCGTTCGACATGGTCGCGCAGGGGGAAGGGGACCAGAAGGTGAACGACACCCGGAAGCAGCAGAAGCTTCGCGGAGCCACCGGCGACGGCGCCCTGGAGGAAAGCGGGGCGCCGTTCCGGAAGCGGAAACACGGCAAGTTGGCGGAGCGCCAGGAGCCCCTCGTCACCCGGCAACGCGAAGATCGTCCAGCCATCGCTCTGGTCGACGACCAGCGCGCCCGGTTCGAGCACGGCGAAATGCGCCGTCGCGCGCCGCAGGAGCTCGTCCGCGCGCTCCGGCGCCGCGAGCCAGAGGAGCTCGTCCGAGGCCACGCGCAGGGCGTGTACGCCCGCCGGGACCGCGAGCGCTTCAAGCGCCGCCGCGCTGGCGTGGCATTCGATCAGCACGGCATGGAAGCGCCGGATCTCGCAGCGGGCGACCTCAACCACGCAGGCGCTCCCCCACGGGATCGTAGAACGGCCCTCTCCCGACGATACCCGCGAGCTCGCCACGGGTGTCGCGGGCGGTGATCGCGAGCGGCGGCGAGCCCTCCGGGTGGCGCACCCAGCCGAGCGCGACCCCCTTGTCCAGAATGGGAGAGAAGCGCGACGAGGTGACATGGCCGACGTGGGCGCCGGCCACGAAAAGCTGCGCCCCCTCCTCCGGAGCACGGGCGCCGGCGAACGAGATCGGCAGGAGCGAACGTTCGCGCGGGATGAGCGCGATGCGCTCGAGCGCCGTTCGTCCGATGAAGTCGGGCTTCTCCATCTTCACCGCCCAGGACACGCCGAGCTTGGCCGGAGTGCTGTCGAAATCGGTGTCGAGGCCGATGATGAAGTGCCCCTTCTCGAGCCGCAGCAGCTTCAAGGCGTCGAGTCCGTGCGGCCGCAGACGCCACTCGGCGCCGGCTTCGCAGAGCGCATCCCAGAGCGCTGGACTGTGCCGGGTCGCGTGATGGAGCTCGAGGGAGAGCTCGCCGACGAAGCCGACGCGGATGGCGCGGCAGGTGATCCCGGCGACGCGGATCTCGCGCACACCGCCGTAAGGCAACGCCGCCGCGTCGAGCGGATCGCTGGTGAGCTTGGCGAGCAGCTCGCGGGTGCGCGGCCCGGCGACATGGATGGCGCTCCGCGAGTAGGTCAGGTTGGCGATCCGGACCTCGAGCTTCCAGGTCTCCGCCCAGTCGCGCAACCAGGACTCGGCAACATCGGCGCCCGACGAGGTGAACGTGACATAGAAACCTTCATCGCCCAGCGCGCAGACCAGCCCGTCGTCGAAGAGGTAGCCGGCCTCGTTGAGCAGCAGGGCGTAACGGCTGCGTCCCGGTGCGAGGTCGGCGATCCGGCAGGGGTAGAGGCGCTCGAGAAAGGCCACGGCACCAGGGCCCGCGACCTGGTACTTGCCGAGCGTCGAGACGTCCATGAGGCTGACGTTCTCGCGCACTGCGCGGTACTCGCCGAGCGCGTCGCCATAGTTCGAGGGTCGCTTCCAGGCTCCGGACCATTCCATGGTCGCGCCCAGCGCGAGATGCCGCGAGTGCAGCGCGGTGTGCATTTCGAGCGGCACCCTCATTCCGGCCGCGAGATCCCCGAGCCGCACGGGGCGCGCCGGAGGCCGCGCCACGGTCGCGCGGGTCACCAGGCGCTCGCCGGAGCGCGCGCACACGAAAGCACGCAGATGCGGCTGACAGAGCGCTCCCTGGCAGGCTCCCATGGTCACCGTCGTGTAGCGTTTGAGCAGCTCCGTCGAACGGTAGCCCTCGTGCCAGGCCTGGGCAAGCTCACCGGCCTCGATGTCCTCGCAGAGGCAGACGAATCCCTCCTGCGCGGCCGGCGGCAGCGCCTCTTCGGCCGGCGGAAAGGTTCCGGGGACGGCGATCGTCGAATCCGGCGACGCCGCCTCCGCCGCCCGGCCGCTCGCCTCCGCCTCGGCGAGGGTGCACACCGGGAACACCGCCTGACCCGCTCCCTGCACCGGTTCGAAGATCGCCTGGCGCAGCAGACCACTGCGCGCCTCGAATCCGAGACCGAGCACCAGAGCGTCGCAGGCGATCGTGCGCCGGCCCGCGCCGGTCTCGACGATGCAGGCTCGCAGCGCTCCGCCGGCGCCGCGCAACGCCCCGACGACCACGCCGTCGTGCAGCACCTCGACACCGGCCGGCACCCGCGCCGCGAGCGCACGCGGCGCGACGACAGCGACCACGCTGCAGTCACGCTCGCGGGCCGCCTGGGCGCGCAGAGTCTCGAAATGATCCATCGCTTCAGCGGTCATTGCCACGACAACGATGCGCTGGCCAGGCGAGATGCGATGGACGCCGGCGAGCCGCGCCGCGCCGCGCGCGAGCCACACACCCGGCAGATCGCTCCCCGGGAAGACAGCATGACGCTCGACCGCTCCGGTCGCGACGACCACCCTGCCCGGGTGCACCAGATGAAGCCGATCGCGCCCGGCGACCGGCACCAGCGGACCCTGATAGAGACCGATGGCGAGCGCCCTCTCCAGCACCGTCACCGTGCCCTGGCGCAGGAGTTGCGCGCGCAGGGCATCGACGCGCGCCCGCGCCGGACCCGGGGCGATCCCTTCGCCGATCGTCGCTTCATCGACGAGCACCACGCTCTCGCCGCGCTCCGCCGAGGCGCAGGCCGCCGCGAGGCCGGCGACTCCCCCGCCGACGACCAACAGGTCGGGATGATGGTTCAGGCGCTCGCGATTCTCGACCGGCAGGTCGCGCGCCACCGGTCCGAGGCCGGCGATGCGCCGGATCACCTTCTCCGCCAGCGGCCAGAGCCAGCGCGGGCGGATCATCGTCTTGTAATAGAAGCCGACCGGCAAGAAGCGGCGCAGCCACCAGAGGATCGACAACAGGTCGAATCCGGCCGAGGGCCAGCCGCTGCCGCGCGCCACTTTGCGCACTTCGGCCGCCGGCGTGCAACAGGTGCGCACCGCCGGCTCGCCGTCGACGGTCATCAGACAGTTCGGACAGTCACCGGTGAGACAGTAGAGGCCGCGCTTGCGGTGATACTTGAACGATCGCGAAAAGGTCCGCACTCCGGCGCGATAGAGCGCCGAAGCCACGGTATCTCCCGGGCTCACCGCGATGGCGCGACCCTCGAAGTGGAGCTTCCCGGTGGCCGGGCGATCGGGCGGTCGCGACTCAGCGACGGACATGAACCTCGTTGGTCAGGGTGTCGCGCACCGCGGTGTGCCAGCGCCGGCAGCCGGCGTGATGAAACCAGCGCTCGTGCTGAGTGCCATGGCTGTTCCTGCGCCACCAGACACGCGCGAAGTCGGCCTCGAGCTCGGCGGCACGCGCCGGAATCGAAACGACCAGCGGGGGCCGAGGCGTCGCGGACCCGGCGGAGGTCGCCGGTGGGTGGCCCAACCCGGATTCGACCTCGCCGCCGAACCAGAACTCGGTGTGCGGGCGCGAACCGCAGTTCGGACAGGTGAGCTTCAACGCCATCGAGAATCCCCTCGCGA
>JBDSRU010000103.1:0-3249 GCA_039929145.1 Thermoanaerobaculia bacterium | reverse complement strand
TCACCTCTTGCGGCCAGAATACGACCGGCGCCGGATCGGGAATGCGGTAGAGCTTGCTCTGCACCCGAAACCGCGTCGCTTCGGCCACCATCTCGAGCGGCGGAGGCGTCAGGCCGTCGTCCTGGCGCACCATCCAGCCGACGCCGAGCAGGCGCAACCAGCGGATCCGGGCTGCCCACTCGAACTGCGCGAGGTTCTGATGCAGCAGCGCCTGAAGAGGCGAGTACATGCCGTCGAGATCGGGCGCCAGAGGGTAGGTCACGCCATGCAGCGCCGCAGTGGCCGGCTCGAGGTCGAGTCGCACACTGCGGGTGCCCTCTGCGATGGTCTCGACGCCGTACATCGGAACAGGTTTCGACCAGAGGGGGAAGGTGTTCGCAACCTGTACCACCGCGCGGTTCTCGCCGAGCTCAGCGACCCAGGGCACCGCCGGCGCCAGCGCGGCGACTTCGTCCGTGGACACCAGCGGCGAGAGCTGCAGGAGCGCCAGCGCGGCGAGCGTGACGAGCGCGACCGCGCTTTGCCGACGAATCGCCCAGGCCGAAACACCCAGCAGGAGCGCCGCGATCAAGAAAGCCAGAAACCAGAGCGTCAGCTGGGCGGCGGCGACCGCGTCGAGCCGCGCATCGAGTCGCTCGAGAAAGAGCGCCCGGATGGGAGATCGCAACGCCACCAGGAGAATTGCAGTCAACGCCGCGCCGCCAGCTCCGATCGCGAGATTGCGCACGGCCCGGGTCCGGTCCACCGTCGGCCGCAGTTCGCTGCCGCTCTCCGACGAATTTGCGGGCGCCATCAGGCGATCGAGCCCCCAACCCGCGAGCAACGCCGCACCGACAGTCGTCCACAACAGCAGCTTCTGCGGATAGCGGAAGAGCCCTCCGGAGAGCTTCAGCACCGCTTCCCCCGACAGACCGCCGAGGAAGGCGAAAATCAGGCTCGCCGCGCACAGCGCAGCCCATCGCCACCGGGCCCGCACCGCGAAGAGCGCCAGCGCCAGGCCGACGACACCGAAATGCAACGAATAGATGTAGGGCGTGAGCGGAGTTACGCTCGACCAGTAACCAAGACGACCCATCTCGGAAGGCAGGCCCCAGGGCATGGGCAGGAGGAGCTCGAGCAGGCGCAGCGGGTGCAGCGCGTGATTCGCGGCCTGCGTCGAAAGCAATCCGTGCGCCCCGCGATAGGTGAACCCGAAAGTCCGCGCCGCGGCGACGACCTGCGGCAGCGCCACCGCGAGACCGAGGCCACCGACCGCCACGACGGCGGCGAGCCCCCGCTTCCAGCCGTGGCGTTCGCCGGCGACGAGCCACATCAGGACGATCGACAGCGCCGCCGTGACCGGCTCACCCGCGAGCAGCATCATGCCGCAGGCGATTCCTCCCCACAGCGTCCCGCGCCGGCCTCCGCGCGCCAGTCCCCAGAGGACGAACGGCAGCCAGGCGGCGACCGCGATCAGGTTGTAGAAGGTGAGGCAGGAGAGCACGTAGCCCGATCCGGCATAGGTGAGGGCGGCCAGCGTGGAGCCGAGGGCGCTCTGATCGAGCTCGCGCGCGAGCTTGCGAAAACCGACGAAAGCGAGCAGCCAGTGGAGCACATAGTGGGCGTTGAAAACGCTCCAGAAGGGCAGCACCAGGTAAAGGAGATTACCGGGGTAGTAGGGCAAGGCATTCGGATTGCCGGCGAACGGCTGGCCGAGCGCCCAGGTCGGATTGAAGGCTGGCACCCTGCCGTGGGCGAGCGCCGCCGCGCCGAAAGCCTTCATATGCAGATGCGTCGTGAAGACGTCGCGTTGGATGAGGGTTCGCTGCTGGAGCAGCAGCGGGAGGGAAAAAAGGAGCCACAGCGCCGCCAGGGCGGCGAGAACCAGCCGCTCTCCGCGTCGACTTTCGCTGGGCGCGCTTAGAATACCCGCCATGCTCTCCGCTCTCCTTCGCTCCCTGCGCCCGGCGCAGTGGGTGAAGAACCTCTTCGTCTTCGTGCCGCTCGTCTTCGCCCACCGGCTCGACCAGGCCGAGCTCGCCTGGCGCTCGGCGGCGGCTTTCGCCGCTTTCTGTGCCGCCGCGAGCGCGGTCTACCTGCTCAACGATCTGCGCGACCGCGAGGCCGACCGGCTGCATCCGGTCAAACGCCGGCGCCCGATCGCCGCCGGCGAGCTCGGAGCGGCGACCGCTCTCGTCGCCGCGGTCGCCATCGCCACCGGTGCTCTTGCCCTGGCCTGGAGGCTCGGGCCGGGCTTCTCGACCTGCCTCGGCATCTACCTCGTGTTGAACGTACTCTACTCGCTCGGGCTCAAGCGCATCGTCATCCTCGACGTCATGACGATCGCGCTCGGCTTCGTTCTCCGGGTCGAAGCCGGTGCTCTGGCGATCGCGGTCGAAGTCTCCTCCTGGCTTCTGCTGTGCACCATCTTCGTCGCCCTTTTCCTCGGTTTCGCCAAGCGCCGGCACGAGCTCGCGCTGCATCCCGCTGCGGCCTCTGGCACGCGGTCGGTGCTGGAGCACTACAACCTGACCTTCGTCGACCAGATGATCAACGTCGTGACGGCTTCGACGGTGGTGTCCTACGCGCTCTACACCGTCGACCCGGCGACCGCCGCGCGCCTCGGCACTCGCTATCTCGTCGCGACCGTGCCGCTCGCCCTCTTCGGCATCTTCCGTTTCCTCTTCCTGCTCTACCAGAAGCCGGAGCTCTCGAGTCCGACCGACGCCATCCTGCACGACCCACCGTTCCTGGTGAATCTCGTGCTCTGGGGTGCGACGGTGCTCATCCTCATCTATGGCTTCTGAGACCGCCGGCGCCAGCGGCGGCAGGACCACGCGCCGAATCCTGGCGCTGCTCTTCTTCGCATCCGGCGCCGCCGGGCTGGTCGACCAGGTCGCCTGGTTGCGCTACCTGTCGCTGGTCTTCGGCAACACGACTCTCGCCACGGCGACGCTGCTCGCGGTTTTCATGGCCGGCCTGGGGCTGGGAGCTTTCCTTTTCGGCCGCCTGAGCGACCGCACGACCCGCCCGCTCACCCTCTACGCGCTGCTCGAGGTCGGCATCGGACTGTTCGCGATCTTTTCGCCGCGCTTCTTCGACGGCATGACCGAGGTCTACATCGCGGTCGAACGAAGCACCGACGGCACGCCGTGGAGCTTCGCGCTGTTGCGCATCGCCCTCGCCGCGCTCTGCCTGCTGCCGCCGACGCTGCTCATGGGGGGAACGCTGCCGCTCATCGTGCGCGGACTGCGCGACCAGCGGGCTTCG
>JBDSRU010000102.1:0-5709 GCA_039929145.1 Thermoanaerobaculia bacterium | reverse complement strand
GCAGGTCGCGGCGGCGGGAGAGAGAGACAGGAGCATCACGAGCAGGGCAATAGCTGCGATCGGTCGGCGCATGGGGCTTCTCCAGCTACCTGGTCAGGGGATTGGGGCTTTCGGCGTCGATGCCGAGCTCGCGCACCGCCAGCGCTGCTGCGTGGCGTGAGATTTCACCGCGGCGCGAGAGTTCGACGAGAGCGGCCAGCGCGACGTGCTCGGCGTCGATGCCGAAGAATCGCCGCAGTTCTTCGCGTGTTTCGCTCCGTCCGAAGCCGTCGGTGCCGAGCGGCGTAAGTCCCTGTGGCACCCAGCGGGCAATCTGGTCGGGCACCAGCTTCATGAAGTCGGAGACCGCGACGACCGGGCCGCGCGCCGCGCCGAGGAGGCTCGTCACGTAGGGCACGCGCGGCTCGGCGTCGGGGTGCAGGAGGTTGAAGCGATCGCATTCGAGCGCCTCGCGGCGCAGCTCCTTGTAGGAGGTCGCGCTCCAGACGTCGGCTGCGACGCCGAAGCGCTCATCGAGAATCTTCTGCGCCCGCAGAGCTTCGCCCAGGATCGATCCGGAGCCGAGCAGTTGCACGCGCGGCCGCTCGGCAGGCAAAGCCGAGCGCGAGAAGAGGTAGAGCCCCTTCAGAATCCCCTCCGCCGCACCCTCGGGCATCGGCGGCATTACATAGTTCTCGTTGTAGAGCGTCAGGTAGAAGAAGATGTCCTCGCGCTCCTGGTACATGCGCCGGAGACCGTCCTCGATGATCACCGCGACCTCGAAAGCGTAGGCGGGATCGTAAGTGACGAGGTTAGGCACTGAACACGCCAAGAGGTGGCTGTGCCCGTCCTCGTGCTGCAGCCCTTCGCCGTTGAGGGTCGTGCGGCCGGCGGTCGCGCCGAGCAGGAATCCGCGCCCGCGCTGGTCGCCGAACGCCCAGATCTGGTCGCCGATGCGCTGGAAGCCGAACATGGAATAGAAGATGAAGACCGGGATCATGTCCAGACCGTGGGTCGCGTACGCCGTTCCGGCGGCCGTGAAGGAGGCCATCGAACCCGCCTCGGTGATCCCCTCTTCGAGGATCTGCCCGTCTTTCACTTCCTTATAGAAGAGAAGGGTTTTCGAGTCGACCGGCTCGTAGAGCTGGCCCTTGCTGGAGTAGATCCCGTGCTGACGAAAGAGCGACTCCATGCCGAAGGTCCGCGCCTCGTCGGGGACGATCGGCACGATGCGCGGTCCAACCTCGGGATCCTTCAGCAGCTGGCGCAGGATCTGGACGAAGCCCATCGTCGTCGAGACTTCCCGGTTGCCGCCGGCCAGGAACTCGGCGAAGGTCGCTTTGGGCGGCGGCGCCATGGGCACGGTCCACGCTTTTCGCGCCGGCACGCTCCCGCCGAGCGCCGCCCGCCGGGCTCGCAGGTACTCGAGCTCGGGGCTGCCGTCGGCCGGACGGTAAAAGGGTGCCTCGGCGAGGTGCTCGTCGGACACCGGAATCTCGAAACGGTCCCGGAACGTGCGCAGCTCCTCCTCGTTCAGCTTCTTCTGCTGATGGGCGACGTTCTTGCCCTCGCCCGAGACGCCCATGCCATAGCCCTTGATGGTCTTTGCCAGGATGACCGTCGGCGCGCCCTTGGTCTCGGTCGCCGCCTTGTAGGCGGCGTAGACCTTCTCCGGATCGAGTCCGCCGCGCCGCAGGTAGGGCATCTTGTCGTTGGGGATGTCGGCCACCATCGCGGCGAGCTCGGGATAGCGGCCGAAGAAGTGCTCGCGGATGTAGTCGCCGCCCTCGACCGAGTACTTCTGGTATTCCCCGTCGAGGGTCTCGTTCATGACCCGCACCAGCCAGCCATCCTTGTCGCGGTCGAGCAGAGGATCCCACGAAGAGCCCCAGATCACCTTCAGAACGTTCCAACCGGCGCCACGGAAGGCCGCTTCGAGCTCCTGGATGATCTTGCCGTTGCCGCGCACCGGACCGTCGAGCCGCTGCAGGTTGCAGTTGACGACGAAGGTGAGGTTGTCGAGACCTTCGCGGGAGGCGAGCGTCAACGCACCGAGCGACTCGGGTTCGTCGGTCTCGCCATCGCCGAGGAATGCCCAGACCCGGCGATGGCCGGTCTTCAGCAGTCCGCGGTCCTCGAGGTAGCGGTTGAAGCGCGCCTGGTAGATCGCCGAGATCGGGCCGAGGCCCATCGAGACTGTTGGAAACTCCCAAAAGTCGGGCATCAGCCACGGATGGGGATAGGAGGAAAGTCCGCCCGCCGGCGCGAGATCGCGCCTGAAGTTCTCGAGTCGCGACTCCGGGAGCCGACCTTCGAGAAAGGCCCTGGCGTAAATGCCGGGCGAAGCGTGCCCCTGGAAATAGATCAGGTCGCCATCGAACCCGCTCTCTCCCCGGCCGCGGAAAAAATGGTTGAAGCCGACCTCGAGGAGGGTCGCTGCGGAGGCATAGGTCGAGATGTGACCACCGATGCCGTCTTCGTGCTTATTCGCCCGCACCACCATCGCCATCGCATTCCATCGGATGATCGACTTGATACGGCGCTCGAGGACGCGGTCGCCCGGATAGGCCGGCTGTTCGAACCACGGGATGGTGTTGACGTACGGGCTGACCGGTGCCGGCAGTGGAACACCACGGCGGTAGGCGCGATCGGCCAGCTCACCGAGCAGAAAGCGGGCGCGGTCCTCGCCGCGGGTGGCGACAACGTCGTCCAGCGCCTCCAGCCACTCGTGGGTCTCTGACCTATCGATGTCGCCTCTTCCGTCCATGAAATCTCCTCGCTCGCAGACAGAATACCGGCTCGACCGGCCGTCGCGCCACACCGTGGTGCACGCTCGCGAGATTGTCGCCGCGCCCGGGGGTCCGGGTCGCGGCGAAGGGAATCACCTCAGCCGTCGCTGTCGACCGGTCCCGATGACGGGGCCGACGGAGCCTGCCCACCGGCTCCCGGCGGCACCGGCGCGCCGTCGGGTCGTCGAGCGCGGCCGCCACGGCGCTTGCCGCCGCGACGGCGGGGACGTCCGGCAGGATCGCTCCGTTCGCCGCGGGCGGCGAGCGGCGACGGAACGCCGCGCGGAGGCTGGCGAGCGCGGAGATGGCGGTCACCGCCAGCATGCGGCACGTACGCGGAAGGCTCGACGTTGCCGTTGACCTCCGGCAGCTCGACCGGAATGTCGTGCAGCCGGCGAATGACCTTCAGCTGCCCATCCTCCGGCTCGGAGTTGTCGTCGAAGGTCTCCTCACCGGCGAACAGCACCAGGGGCTCGCCCGTCGACTGCGCGACCGGCAGATCGCCGCGCTTGCCGCGACGGCGCTTGCCTCCCCGGCGGCGCTTCTTGCCGCCGCGGCGCGCTTCGCCGTTGCTCTCCCCTCCTCCGGCAGCGGTCTCGGAGCCTTCAGCGCCGTCGGGGCCATCGGCACCGGACGCATCCGCGTCGTCCGACGGATTGACTTCGAAGACCACGGGCGCGAGCGCCGCTTGGGTGTTGCTGCGCCGGACGCTCGCCTCTGCCTTGTGCGGCGCCATGGTGATCGGCGTCTGGCGGTCCCGCCATTCGATCTGCTCCTCGGGCCCGTGCAGGCGGTGCGAGGCGACGATCTCGATCTCGATGTCGTACTCGCTCTCCAGCCGCGCGAGATCCTTGCGGCGCCCGTTCTGCATCGCCTCCGCGAGCTCGGGGTGCATCTCGACGCGCGCCTTGAGGAGCCTTCCGGTCGCCGCCCGCCCCTCGATCCGCCGCATGAGATTCAAGCCGACCGACTCGATCGACGGGACCCGCCCGGTTCCCTGGCAGGTCGGGCAGGCGCGCTGCGCGCGCGCCCGGAGCGACTGCTGGATGCGCTGCCGGTTGATCTCGAGCAAGCCATTCGGCGACAGCTTTCCGACCGTCGAACGCGCCCGGTCGATCTTCAGCGAGTCTTTCATCGTCTTTTCGACCGCGCGCCGGTTCTTCATGCTCCGCAGGTCGATGAAGTCGACGACCACGAGGCCGCCCAGATCGCGCAGGCGAAGCTGACGCGCGACTTCGCGCGCCGCCTGGAGGTTGGTCTCGAGGGCCATGTCCTCGTGGCTGCTGCCGCTGCCGGCGCGGCCCGAGTTGACGTCGATCGCGGTCAGCGCTTCGGTCGAGTCGACAACGATCGAGCCGCCGCCCGGAAGCGGCACGGTGCGGGCGAAGATCTGCTCAATCTGACTCTCGAGCGAATACTTGGAGAACAGCGGAACGCGCTCGACGTAGTGCGTGAGCTCGACCCGGGTCCGAGGCATGAACGCCTGCATGTACTCAGCGGCCTGCTGGAAGGCGGTCTCGTCGTCCACCAGGATCTCGTCCACGCCGACGTCGAGATGGTCGCGCAGGGCACGCAGAATCAGGTCCTGGTCGCTGTAGAGCAGGCGCGGGCCGTTGCCCCGGCGCGCCTCGGTCTGGATGCGCTTCCAGACCCGCAGGAGCGCGGCCAGATCCTTCTGCAACTCGGCCCGGGTCTCACCGAGCGCATTGGTGCGCACGATGACGCCGCCACCGTCGGGCAGCTCGAGCTTGCCGGCGATGCCGCGCAGCTCCGAGCGGGTCTCTTCGTCCTCGACCTTGCGCGATACGCCGCGGGTGTCGTCGAACGGGGTGAAGACCAGGTAGCGCCCGGCGAGAGAAAGATTGGTGGTGATCGCGGCGCCCTTCGCGTTCTCGGGCTCGCGGGTGACCTGGATGACGATCGGCTTGCCCTGCTGCAGAATCTCCTGGATCTCCGGGCGGCCCCCATGCGCGGGCTCGGCATAGCGCGCTTCGGCCACGACATCCTGGATGGCGAGGAAACCGTTCTTGCCGGTTCCGTAGTCGACGAAGGCGGCGTTCAGCGCGGGCTGGAGATTCGAGATCACGCCGCGGTAGATGTTGCCGCGGGTAAGACCCCCTTCGCCGACTTCGACCTGGTAGTTCTCGAGCCCGGCGTCGGAGACCACGGCGATGCGTAGTTCCTCCGCGCTGCGGGCGTTGATGAGCATTTTTCGAGACAAGCGGGCTCCGTGAAACAGCGTTGCGAGCGTTTGGGGCGGGCGCAAAGGCGGCGGCAAAAGCGCCCGCGGAAGTGTCTACAGTCTACTACGGTCCGGGTCCCCAACACCGTTTCCCGCCCGGCGCGGGTACGATTCGCGTGCGATGGCCGCCAGCGGAACAGCTCCCCCACCCCCCTCCGACCCCGAACAGGGGGTCTACCGCGGGCGCCGGATCGCCCGCCGCTTCACCTCCCCGGACGGCTTCACGGTGCTGGTCGGAAGGTCGGCCGAAGAGAACGACGAGCTGTCGACGAAGCTCACCCAACCGCTCGACTTCTGGTTTCATCTCGCGGGAGATTCGGGGTCGCACGTTCTGGTGCGCAACCCCGACCATCTCGAGCGCCTGCCCAAACCCACCGAGCTCTTTGCCGCCGCCCTGGCCGCGGGTTACTCCAAAGCGAAGAATGCCGGCCGGGTCGCGGTCCATATGGCCCGCGGTGCCGACGTCTCCAAGCGTCGCGGCCAGCCTCCGGGCGAGGTCACCCTGGAGCGCTGGTCGACGATCATGGTGAAGCCGCAGCGGGAGTAGCCGCTTTCATACTTTTCGGCGCGGGGGGCACTCCGGCGCTCGGAATCCAAAGTGGGCTCCTATTTGAGGCTTCACTACCCCGGGGACACACACCGAGGACACACACGGAGGACACGCACGGAAGTGGTCCCATTGTTTCCTCGATGCGTGTC
>JBDSRU010000101.1:0-5457 GCA_039929145.1 Thermoanaerobaculia bacterium | reverse complement strand
GGCGAAGCCGGAAAAGAAGAGCGAACGCAGAACACACTTCGACATATGCAGAACTCCTTGCCGTCGGTTGGGTACCGCTGTACCTGATCTCAGTTTGGCCGACTCTAACGCAAGACGCTCAGGGAGGCTGTTGACCCCTTCGCCGGGGAGCTGAGGCCCCCGGGTCAGGCCGAGCGCGCAGGGCCGCGAAGGCCGTACTACTCGCTGCGGGAGACCTTGAGGATCCTCCGGGGTCGCGCTTCGAGGTTCTCGATCTGGACAGAGCCGTCCGGAGCGAGCGCGATCCTGGCCAGCGCGAGCATCTCGCCGCTACCGCCGTCGTCGATCCCCGGTCCGTCCAGGGCGAGCTCCACCAGCGTGTACGGATAGTCGATCGAGTGCCCGCCGCGAGCGAACTCGCCGTAGGAGATCGGGCGCGAGATCAGCAGGAGAACCCGCCGGGTATTGAGCTCGCGGTTCTCGAAGACGGTGGCGGTGGCGATGGGGTAGCTCTGGAGATCGCCGATCTGGATGCGCCCGACCTCGAGCTTGCCGAGCGCTTTTTCGAGAGCTCGCTGTCCCTTGGTCCGGAGGAGCTCCTGCAAGCGCTCCGACTCGGCGGGGGAGGTGAATTCGTCCACAATGATGGACAGGCGACGGGACGCCCCGCCAGATTCGGGCAGCAGTCTTCCTTCATAGACCTCGCGCGCTTCGGCAGCGGCCGCGAAGCCCAGCGCCAGCGCTGCGAAGGCGCCGGCCTGGACGAATCTGGGAAGTCGACTCATGTTTCGATCTCCTTGCGCCCGGAAATGGCCTGGATGTCAGCGCAGCGCAACGCAACGTAGGCTTCTGCAACGCTCGTTCCAGGGAGGCCTCGCGCCGTCACTGCGGATGCCCGGAGCACGAAGGCTCCAGGGGATTCCTGGGATGGATGAGAATTCCTGCGGCTTTCTACGGGATTCTTTTCGCACCGCCGACTGCTAGTCTTCGCTGCCGATGCTGCTACGACCGAATTTTCGGGTCTCTTCGAGACTGGCCGCGCTGACCCTCCTGCTGACTGCGGGCGGCTGTGCTTCCCATCCGCGCGCCGTCGAGTCTCCGACGCCGGAACAGGCCCGCGCGGCCGCAGAGGACCCCGCGCCGAAAAAGTCGACGCCCCTCGCGGTAGACGCGACCTCCGAGCCCGCCAACGCGCCGTCCGGACCGGAGACCGTGGACGCGGCGGGTGCGGAGGCTGAAACCGACCGGGGATCTGGGGCAGAGCCGGCGATGGGAAACCCCGCCGAAGCCGCTGCGAGCGACGCGCCTCCGCCACCGCCCGAAGTCCGGCCCTACCGCGGGCCGTGCAAGGTGATCTCGAGCGCCGATGAGCCGTACATCGATGACGCCCACCGCAAGCTCTACGAGACGCTTTGCGGCGCGGCACTCTGGTTCGACGGACTCTTCGGCGAGCGCAACGAGCACGCCATCGACGCGGCGCGGAACACCAGCGGGCGCCTCGAAATCTCCGCCTTGAATTCCGACTACGAAGGTACCAAGGTACGAGTGCGCGGCAACCTCCGCGTCGACTTTCCCAACCTCGATCGACGCCTGAACGCCTTCATCGGCCGCGACGACGAGGACGACTTCATCCAGGATCGCAGCGAAGGACTGGCGCTCCGGTCGCAGTTTCTCGACTTCGCGGATCAGAACCGCTGGCTCGCCGGGCTGGGCTACTCGCTGCCCGGAACTTACAAGCAGCGCACCGATTTTCGCCTCGGCGGCAAGCTCGGCAGCGAGCCGGAGATTTTTGCCCAGGGCCGCTACCGGCGGAACTTCCTGATCAACAGGCGGAATCTCTTTCACTTTCGAGAGACCGTGTTCTGGACCAACCGCGACGGCTTTGGCACCACCACTAGCCTCGACTTCGACCACGTCGTGAAGCGCACGATGCTCATACGCTGGGGCAACATCGGCACGGTCTCCGAGTCGACGGACGGACTCGAGTGGCGCTCCGCGTTGCTCATGTACCAGAACCTCCGGCGGGACGGGCAGGCGCTCGCGTACGAGGCTTTCATCCGCGGCGAAACCGCGAACGAGGTCGCGCTCACCGAGTGGGGCGCGCGCACGATCTACCGCCAGCCGCTGATGGGCCGAGCGTGGCTCGCCGGCGAGGTGGTGCTGGGCTACAGCTGGCCGCGCTTCAAGCTCGTGGACGCGCGCGAGGGCTCGCTCACCGTCGGCCTGGGACTCGAAATTCTGGTCGGAAAGTGGAAGTAACGACCGGGTACTAGCTCGTGACGGCCTGAGTTCCCGCGCCCTCCTTCAGGCTCCCGTCTGGCGCCGCGATCTCGATCGTAAGGGCGTCGTCTGCAACTCCCACCCTGACGATCGCGCCCTCTGTCGCCTCGCCCCCGATCAGGGCGCGGGCGATGCGACTCTCGAGCTGTCGTTGCAGGAACCGCTTGAGCGGACGCGCGCCGTAGACCGGGTCGTAGCCGGAGCGCGCGACGAAGGCCCGCGCCTGCGCGGTGAGCTCGAGCCCGACCTGGCGTTCTGCGAGCCGCTTTCGCAGCTCAGCGGTCAGCAGGTCGACGATCTGCTCGATCTCCGGCAGGGTGAGCGGCCGGAAGAGGACGATGTCGTCGAGCCGGTTGAGGAATTCCGGACGGAAGTGGGCGCGGAGCTCGCGCAGGATCGCCTCGCGTGCCGTTTCCTGGATCTCGCCACTTTGGGTCATGCCCTCGATGAGGAACTGTGAGCCGATGTTGGAGGTCAGGATGACGACCGTGTTCTTGAAGTCCACGGTGCGCCCCTGGGCATCGGTGAGCCGGCCGTCGTCGAGAAGTTGCAGCAGGACGTTGAAAACGTCGTGGTGGGCCTTTTCGATCTCGTCGAAGAGAATGACGCAGTAGGGCTTCCGCCGCACGGCCTCGGTGAGCTGGCCGCCCTCTTCGTAACCGACGTAGCCGGGCGGCGCTCCGATCAGGCGTGAGACGGTGTGCTTCTCCATGTACTCCGACATGTCGAGCCGGACAAGGTTCGCCTCGCTGTCGAACAACGCCTGCGAGAGCGCCTTGGCGAGCTCGGTCTTGCCAACCCCGGTAGGGCCCAGAAAGAGGAAGGAGCCGATCGGCCGGCGCGGGTCCTTGATCCCCGAGCGCGCTCGCAGCACGGCGTCGGCGACCGCCTGCACCGCCTCGTCCTGGCCGATGACGCGCTCGTGCAGGATCGCGTCGAGACGCAGGAGCTTCAGTTTCTCGCCCTCCACCAGACGGGTGACCGGAATGCCCGTCCAACGCGAGACGATCTCGGCGATCTCCTGGTCGGTGACCTCTTCTCTCACCAGACGCGACCCTGCCGGCCCGGCGGAATCGGCGCCGGCTCCGCCGGTGGAGGCAGCCTCGGCGTCCCCGAGCTTCTTTTCCAGTAAAGGTAGAAGCCCATGCCGGAGCTCAGCTGCCTTGTTCAGATCGTAGCTGCGCTCCGCGGCCTCCACGTCCTGCTTCAGCTTCTCGATCTCTTCTCGGATCTTTCTGACTCTGCTGATCGCTTCTCGCTCCGCGTCCCACTGCGCTTTGAGGGCATCCTGCTGCTCCTTTGCATTGGCGAGCTCCTCGCGCAGGGCGTGCAACCGCTCTTTCGAGGCCTTGTCCTTTTCCTTCTTCAGTGCAGCTTCTTCTATTTCTATCCTGAGTATCTTGCGGTTCAACTCGTCGAGCTCCTGCGGCATCGAGTCGATCTCGGTGCGGATCATCGCGCTCGCCTCGTCCATGAGGTCGATCGCCTTGTCGGGCAGGAAGCGATCCGAGATGTAGCGGTCCGAGAGTGTCGCCGCCGCGACCAGGGCGTTGTCCTGGATCCTCACCCCGTGGTGGATCTCGAAGCGCTCCTTGAGGCCGCGCAAAATCGAGATCGTGTCCTCTACCGAAGGGGGCTCGACCAGCACCGGCTGGAAGCGGCGCTCGAGGGCGGCATCCTTTTCGATGTTCTTGCGGTACTCGTCGAGCGTCGTCGCGCCGATGCAGTGCAGCTCGCCGCGGGCGAGCATCGGCTTGAGGAGATTTCCGGCGTCCGGGCTGCCCTCGGTTTTGCCGGCGCCAACGATAGTGTGCAGCTCGTCGATGAACAGGAGGATGCGCCCCTCGCTCTGCTTGATCTCGGAAAGGACCGCCTTGAGGCGCTCCTCGAACTCGCCGCGGAACTTCGCACCCGCGAGCAGCGAGCCCATGTCGAGCGAGAAGAGGGCGCGGTCCTGCAGCCACTCAGGAACATCACCGCGCACGATGCGCTGCGCGAGACCCTCGACGATCGCCGTCTTGCCGACTCCGGGTTCGCCGATCAGCACCGGGTTGTTCTTGGTCTTGCGCGACAGGATCCGGATCACACGGCGGATCTCGGCGTCGCGGCCGATGACCGGGTCGAGCTTGCCGGTGCGCGCCTGCTTCACGAGGTCGACGCCGTATTTCTCGAGCGCTTCGTAGGCCGCCTCGGGCTCGGCCGAGGTGACGCGCTGACTGCCGCGCACGGCGGTCAGCGACTGCAGGAAGTTCTCACGCGTGACGCCCGCCTGCTGCAGGAGAGCGCCAGCCGGTCCGCCCGGGTGCTCGTCCAGAATCGCCAGCATCAGATGCTCGACCGAGACGTACTCGTCCTTCAACCGTTTGGCTTCACTCTCCGCCGCGGCAAGGACTTTCTGCAGGCGCTGGGTGATGTAGATCCGGCCTGATTCACCGCCGCCGCCCGAAACTTGCGGGCGCCTGGCGAGCTCGGCCTCGACCGTCGCCGCAAGGTTCGCCGGCTCGACCTCGAGTCGCGACAGGAGTCTTGGCACGAGCCCCTGGGGCTGCGCCAGCAAGGCGGCGAGTAGGTGCTCGACGTCGGTCTGCTGATGGCCGCGCTCCACCGCGCGGCTCTGCGCCGTCGACAGCGCTTCCTGGGATTTCTGGGTCAGGCGGGCGAGGTCCATCTCTAGACTCCTTCTCCTCTGGGATGAAAGGTCGAGGCGCTGCGCAATTCTGCGAAGAGCTCTTTTTCGCGGTCGCTGGGGCTCTCGGGAACGACGATGCGCACCTCGGCGTAAAGGTCCCCGGGCTCCTGGCCGGCGCTCGAGCCGCCTGAGCCGGTTGGAAATCCGCGGCCCTTGACGCGGATCCGTCTGCCCGACGAGGTACCCGCCGGAACGCGGACTCGTACCCGGCCGTCGAGCGTGCGGATCTCGGCCTCGCCGCCCAGCACCGCTTCCCACGGTGTGACTTCGAGACTGGTCAGAAGATCGCGGCCTTCCAGCCGGAAGCGCGGGTGGGGGAGGATTTCCACCTTGAGAAAGAGATCTCCCGAAGCTCCACCGGACCGCCCCTCTTCGCCCTTGCCGGCGACGCGGACCGTCTGTCCGGGGCGCATGGCGCGCGGCAGATTGACCTTGATGCGGCGCGGCTCGCCGCCGGCGCTGCTGGAGAGGCTGAACTCCCGGATCCCTCCTGCCAGGGCCTCCTCGAG
>JBDSRU010000100.1:0-7849 GCA_039929145.1 Thermoanaerobaculia bacterium | reverse complement strand
TATCGCCAGGCGCTGCCCTATGAGACCGCGGCGCAGGAGATCGTCCAGCACGCAGGTGAGCAGCACTGCGCGACAGTGGTGGCGGTCTTCGATCGCCTCTTCGCTTCCGGCCGCTTCCGCGTCGAGGCAGGAGAGGTGTTAGCTCGTTCCTTGTCGGAGAAAATCGAGCAAGAGTACAATGACTGGTAGGCGATGAAAGTCGAAATTCTGGGCAGTTACGGCGGCGAAAGCATCGACTGCCGGATGACCTGCCTCCTGCTGAACGACGCGATCGCGCTCGACGCGGGGTCACTCTCGCAGAGCCTCCCGATCGCGCGGCAGCGGCTCGTGCATTCGATCGTGCTGACCCATTCCCACATGGATCACACGTCGTCGTTGCCGTTCTTCATCGAGAACGTCTTCGGCAAGATGCGCGAAGCGGTCGATATCTACGCCTCGCCGGCCACGATCTACGCCCTGCGGCGGCATCTGTTCAACAACGACACCTGGCCCGACTTCACCCGCCTTCCCAATCACCTCCTGCCGGTCATCCGTTTCCATGAGCTGCAGGACGAGGTTCCGATCGTCATCGGTGACGTGGGCGGCGCCGAAGGCGTCCGCTTCACGCCGATCCCGGTGAACCACGTCGTTCCGACCTACGGCTTCCTGATCGAGAGCGGCGGTTCGAGCTTTCTCTGGTCGAGCGACACCGGTCCGACCCAGCGCCTCTGGGAAGTGGCGAATCGCACCGAGAATCTGAAGGGAATCTGGATCGACGCGAGCTTCGACAACTCCATGCAAGGCATCGCCGACGTCTCCGGCCACCTGACGCCGGCGACGGTGGCAGCCGAGCTCAAGAAGCTCGACCGCCGCGTGCCGATCCTGCTGCATCATCTGAAGCCACCCTGCATCGAGCAGATCCAGAAAGAGATCGCCGCCCTCGGGAACCCCGACATCGGGTTCCTCGAGCAGGGGCGGGTCTACGAGCTCTGACGGCGCTCGCACCCGCGCCCCACTCGCCGGAGTGCCGATGCTAGCATCCGGGCGTGCTTGCGCCGCTCGACGAAGGCATCCTGCGTCAGCTGTTCGATGCGCTCCATCGGGAGCGCGTGGAGTACGTTTTGGTCGGTGGGCTGGCGCTGCTGTTACACGGACTAGGCAGGACGACTGAAGATATCGATCTCTTCGTCTCGCCGGGAGAAGAGAACACCGCCCGGGTGCGGGCGGCGCTCACCGCGGTATTTCACGATCCGGAGATCGCCGGAATCACGGCACAAGACCTCTCGGGAGAGTATGGCGTCGTGCGCTACGGACCACCGGCGCACGATTTCCTGATCGACCTCCTCGTGCGAATCGGCGAAATGTTTCGTTACGCCGACCTGGAATGGGAAGTGAAGGACTTCGATGGCGTACCAGTTCGCGTCGCGACTCCGCGGACGCTCTATCTCATGAAGCGCGGCACCGCGCGCGAGCTCGATCGAGCCGACGCCGCACAACTCAAGCGCAAATTTTCGCTGGGCGAGAGCTGAGATGCCGCTGACGAAGTTTCGCGAGGTTGAAGAGGCGCGACAAGCGCTCGAGAACGGGCCACGGGCCGGAATCGCGACATTCCTCGCTTTGAGCCGCTGCGCTCGGCGCATTCGCGCGGCGGGCGAAGGACCTGGGTTCGAGCCTTGCTCGCGAGGTCTACGGCGATTTCGGACGCTCGAAGACGCACAGAAGGACAGACGCCCGTCGGCGACCTGACGAGTACCGCTCACCTCTCCTTGCGCATGGTCCGAATCCCCAGGTCCCTCGAGCGTCTCGCCGCGCCGGAGATCCGCTCGCGGGGAGAGAGTTACTTCCTGCGCAAGACCGTCCAGCTCCTGGAGGCCGACGCCTTCACCCTGGCGGCGGAGGTGCGCGGAACCGACGTTTACAGGGTCTGCGTTCGCCAGCGCGCGGGCATCGCCTACTACTTCTGTGCCTGCCCTTACTTCGCGCGTGAAGTCGATTTTTGCAAGCACCTGTGGGCGGTGCTCGCGACGGTGGCTTCACGGAGGGGGCTCGAGGATTGGCCGGCCCGGGCCGAGCGATGGACGGCCGCTCCGGAGCTCGAAGACGGCGAGCTTGCCGCCGAAACCGACGACGCGATCGAGTCCGCTCTCCCTCGCGTCGAGGTGTCCGAGCTGCCGCCCCCGGGGCCGACTCGCCTCGAACGGCCCGCTGCCGGTGAGAGGAGCTGGCGAACCGAGATCGCGCGCATCGGCCAGCGCGCCGCGTACTCCCGTTCGCATTCCGCGGAGGGTCCCTCTGCGGCGGCGCGCGAGCTCCTCTACGTGCTGCGAACCCTGCCGGGCCGGGAGGATCGGCGCCTCCGTCTGACCTGCGAAGTGCGCTCTCCCGGCAAGGACGGTGGATGGGGGAAGCGGACGCACCTCAGGCTCGAACGTCACGCGGTCCCAGCGCTTTCGGAAAACGCCGATCGGGAGATTCTGGGAATGCTCGCCGGAGCCCAGGCCGCAGACACCTACGGAGGCGGTTTCGATTCCTGGCGGCGCGACTTCTTGCCGCACTCCTACGACCTCGAGCCGTTTCAGGTCGCGGCGCTTCTGCCGGCGCTTTGCGCTTCGGGGCGTCTGCGGGCGGAGATCGTGGCGGCCGACGGCAGCAAGCAGCTCGGACCGGCGATCGCCTGGCGACCGGAGCCGTGGAGGCTGCGCCTGCGCCTCGAACGGAGCGCTCTGCCTGCCGCGCCGCCCGCGGCTGCCGTTCGCGGGCCAGAAACCGCGGATTACCACGTCACTTCCGAGCTCTGGCAGGGAGAGCGGCGCCTCGAAGCGGCGGATCGCCTGCTGTGGATTCTGCCGGGCGGCACGCTCCTCGCCGCCGAATGGGCCTCGCCCTTCGACGACGGTGGGACTCCGGAGTGGCTTGAGCTCGCTCTCCCCGGCGGCGAGCTCCTGGTGCCGGCGGGCGAGGTCGAGGCCTGGCTCGAGGCGGTGCATCGCCTGCCGCGCGTTCCGGAGCTGTCTCTGCCGCCCGAGTGGGCGCTCGCGGAAGGGGCGGGCGAGGCGCGCCCTCGCCTGTCGATCTCGGCGCCGGAGGCGTTGCAGCCGTGGGGTCAGCGCAAGGCCGTGCTGCTCGAGCTGTCGTTCACCTACGAGGACGTGCGGCTCGACGCTCGGGATACACGTCCATGGATCCTCGAAATCGATCGCAGAAGGCGGATCCGCCGGAGCGCGAGCGCCGAAGCGACCGCTGCCGGCCGCCTGTTCGAGCTCGGCGCGCGGGCGGTTCCGTCCTACCGTGCCTCGGGTGAGACCCGCCTGGAGCTCACCCCGGCGGCGGTGCCTGACTTCGTGCGCCAGCTCCTCGCGGAGGGCTGGGAGGTCGAGGCCGAGAGCCGCGCCTTCCGGCCTCCCGGCAAGGCTTCCTTCAGTCTGTCGAGCGGCCTCGATTGGTTCGATCTCGAAGGCGGCATCGAGTTCGGCGACGAAAAAGTCCCCCTGCCGAAGCTTCTGCAGGCAATGCGAGCCGGCAAGGGGATGGTTGAGCTCGGCGACGGCAGCTGGGGACTCCTGCCCGAGGCCTGGTTGGTGAACAACGCCCTCATGGGGGACGTTGGCGAGGTTTCCGGCGCGAGCGTGCGCCTGTCGCGACCGCAGGCGATGTTCGTCGACTCCTGGTTGCAGGGCGACGCGCTGGCCGAAGTCGTGGCCGATCCGCCCTTCGAGCGCTGGCGCCGCGAGCTCGCCGCGTTCTCCGGCATCCGCCCGATCGATGCGCCCAAGGGCTTTCGCGGAGAGCTCCGCGGCTATCAGCGCGAGGGGCTCGGCTGGCTGCTCTTTCTCGAACGCTTCGGTTTCGGCGGCTGCCTCGCCGACGACATGGGACTCGGCAAGACGGTGCAGATCCTCGCCCTGCTCGCCGGACGGCGGGCCCGCCGTGCGAGGCGATCTCCGGGCGCTCCTGGCGCTCCTGGCGTTTCTGGCGCCGCTGCCGCGACCGGCGCTCGTGGCCGGCAGCCGTCGCTCGTCGTCGTGCCGCGTTCGCTGCTCTACAACTGGCGAGAAGAGGCGGCGCGGTTCGCGCCGCGGCTTCGGATCCTCGAGCTCCACGGCGCCGAGCGCCGCAGCGATCCCGCGACGCTCGCGGAGTTCGACCTCGTTCTCACCACCTACGGCACGCTCAAGCGCGACATCGACTTGCTCGCGGTCATCGAATTTGACTACTGCATTCTCGACGAAGCCCAGACGATCAAGAACTCGACTACCGCCGCGGCTCGCGCCGTCCGCCGGGTGCGTGCCCGCCATCGTCTCGTTGCGACGGGCACGCCGATCGAGAACCATCTGGGCGAGCTCTGGAGCCTGTTCGAATTCCTGAACCCCGGGCTCCTCGGTCGCCTGTCGAACTTCCGTGGCGTGAACGGCGCGGCGCGGAAGATCGCGCCGGAGACCCGAGAGCGGCTGGCGCTGGCGCTGCGGCCGTTTCTGCTGCGACGCACCAAGCAGGAGGTGGCGCCGGAGCTGCCGCAGAAGACCGAGCAGACGGTGCTGTGCGAGCTCGATGGAGCGCAACGCCGGCTTTACGACGAGCTGCGGGACCACTATCGGCGGAGCCTCGCCGCGAAGGTCGCGCGGCAGGGCTGGGCGAAGAGCAAGATCCAGGTCCTCGAGGCGCTGCTGCGGCTGCGCCAGGCGGCCTGTCATCCGGGGCTTCTCGATCCGCGCCGGACAGGTGACGAGAGCGCCAAGTTCGAAGCGCTTCTGCCGAGGCTCGAGGAGATCGTCGAGGAGGGCAGCAAGGCGCTGGTCTTCTCCCAGTTCACCAGTCTCCTGGCGTTGCTCGAGAAACGCCTGGATGCCAAGGGCTGGACCTACGAGTACCTCGACGGCGCGACGACCGACCGGCAGGCGCGGGTGGAGCGCTTCCAGAGCGATCCGGCCTGTCCGCTCTTCCTCATCAGCCTCAAGGCGGGCGGTCTCGGACTCAACCTGACCGCCGCGGAGTACGTCTTCCTGCTCGACCCGTGGTGGAATCCGGCAGTCGAGGCGCAAGCGATCGACCGCGCCCACCGCATCGGCCAGAACCGTCCTGTCTTCGCCTATCGCCTGATCGCCGAGAACACCGTCGAGCAGAAAATCCTCGAGCTCCAGGCCGAGAAGCGCGAGCTCGCCGACGCCCTGCTCGGCGGCGACGCGGCGCCCCTCGCCAGCCTGACCCGGGACGATTTCGAGCTGCTGTTGGGGTAGGTCGGAAAGCGACGCCGCCCTGGCAGGACCCTGACGAAGGCCGGTGCTACACTAAGAAAATGTCCACAGACGAGCTGCTGGCGGAGGTGCTGCGTCTGCCTCGGCGAGAGCGCGCACGGATCGCCGAGGATCTGCTGTCGAGTCTGGAAGAACCGGACGAGGCCGTTGCCTTGGCTTGGGTCCGGGAACTGGAGCGCCGCTCACGGGACATCGCGGGGGGCCATGTACAGGCCCTCCCGTGGGACACAGTACGGTCGGAGATTCTGCGCGAGCTCGAGCAGCGGCGTGCGGGTCAGCCTTCATCCTGAGGCCCTCACGGAGGTTCTCGCCGGCGCTCTCTGGTACGAGCAACGCCAGGCCGGACCTGGCGATGCATTCGTTCGCGAAGTCACGTTAGCTTTCGAGCGCATCGAGCAGGCCCCCGCGAGCTTCCCCGTCTGGCCTGGCACCGAGAGGGCATCTTCACCGATTCGGAAAGCGATTCTCGAACGGTTCCCGTATCTCGTCGCATTCGAACTGAATTCTCGGCATGCGCTCGTTCTTGCCATCGCGCACGCCAAGCGGCGCCCGCTGTATTGGATCGAACGGGCCCCCGAGGACTCGTCGTAGCTCTCGACGCGCTCGATCAGGACCCGTGGCCAGCACTCCCTCGCCCCATTCTCCGCGCCAGCCGCAGCGCGGCGCGCCGGGTCGCGACCCGCGCGGCATCGGGTGAGGGACGCCTGGTGACCACCGCCAGCTCTTCGAACGACAGTCCCATGTCGATGCGCCCGACCAGCAGTATCTGATCCTCCTCGTCGAGGGCGAGAAGCGCCACTCGATACTGACGCCGGTTCTCGGAGTCGATCGCCTCGTCGAGCGGTGAGGCACGCAGGTCGGCGGGTTCCGAGGAGCGGTTCGCAACCTCGCCGTGGCTCGCGCGACGGACCTCGTCGCAGATCCGGTTGCGGATCGCGACGACCAGATACTTGCGCAGCGCCTCCGGATCGGCGGTGTCGATCTCGCCGAGATTGCGCAGGACGCCGACGATCGCCTCCTGCACGAGGTCGCCCGTGTCCATGCGGCGGCGGGCATAGCTCGGCAGTCGGCCGTGCGCCCAGCGCTGGAAGAAAGGCAGCAGCGTGGCGATCGCGCGTTCGACCACCGCGAAGCGCTGCGGCGCGCGCTCCGCCTCGGCTCCCGCTAGACGACTCGGCAGGCTCTCGAGCATCTCCCCCTCCACAACCAGAAAAACAGTTGGCGGAGTGTACGCCACTCGGCAAGGGCGAGCGCCGCGCCCTCCGCCGCGCAGCCGCTGTTCGGTTTGGGTCGCTCGTTCGTTGATACCCAACAGGGTGAGTTCCGGGGAGCGCATGTCCGACGAGTCCGTGACGCAAGACGCGAATGCGGTCGCGCCCGCGGAGCTTCACGCCCGGCTCTTCGCCACGCCGGCGGCTGCGGGGCTGCCCGCATCCCTCCCGGAATTTCTCGGGGTATCCCTCCCGGAAGGCTCGTCGGCGGCGGACGCCTCCGGGCCCGGTTTGGGGCCGCCGTGGGCCGGAGTCTGCATTTCCGGCGGCGGCTCACGCTCACTCTCGGCGGCGATGGGGGAACTGCGCGGCCTGGCGGCGCTCGGGGTCCTGCCGCAGATCGGCTTGCTATCGACAGTCTCCGGCGGTACCTGGGCTGGCACGCTCTACAACTGGGCACCGGCAATCTACCCGGACGCGCAGCTCCTCGGTCCGCTCGAGCTCGACCCGGCGAAGCTGCGCTGGGAGTCGGGCGGGGCGACCGACAACCTCGGAATCCTAGATGCCCACGCGCTCGGCTCGGCGGCGACGCGCCTGGGGCTCGAAGAGATGCTGGCCAAGGCGATCGAGCTCTACCATCGCGGTATTCCGGTGTCGGAGCTCTGGCCGCGGGCGATCGGCGAGCTGGTCCTGGCGCCGTTCGGCCTCGGCGACACGCCGCAGCGCTACTTCTCGTGGACTCCCGGCTGGCTCGAGCGTCAGATCCTCGCCGACAACCCGGGGCTCAAATCGTCCGACTTCGTCCTCACCCGGCCGAACCGCCCCTACCTGATCACCAACTCAACGCTCTTCTATCCCCCGAATCCTCCGGCCTCGCTCGCGACGCCGGTGCGCCCCGCGGGCGGCGGCGGCCCGACGAACCCCTGGGAGGTCGGCTACGACTTCGAGACCACGCCGATCTCGGCCGGCATCCCTCCCGCCTTCGCCAACGCCGGTCCGCCGGATCCCGGACAGCCCGCGAGCTCGGACCTGGGTGGCGGCTGGATCGATCCGTTCGCGCTCGGCAGCATCGCCCCCTCGACGGTCGCCGGCGACGGCTGCTTCCGTGTCCCGGCGCCGCCGAATCGCTTCCGCCTCTCGGACGCCGCCGGCCTCTCCAGCGTCGCCTTCGTCTACGACGTTCTCGATCTCGCCCATTCGCGCGGCATTCACTTCCTCGACGACATGGTTCCGGAAACCGTCTGCTGGCCGGTCTACCGCGCAGGCCACCTGCCGCGCAACGCCGCCCGCCCGTATCTCTTCGGCGACGGCGGCAATCTCGAGAACCAGGGAATCATGGCGCTCCTGCGGCGCAACCTGAAGAAGGTCATCGCCTTCGTCAACACCGAGACGCAACTGATGATGAGC
>JBDSRU010000099.1:0-4321 GCA_039929145.1 Thermoanaerobaculia bacterium | reverse complement strand
GAGCGTGCGATACAGGCCATCTCCGTAGGCGACGCTGCGCTGGTTGTTGTTCTCGCCGCTCCCGACCCAGACGATGTTCGGGTTCTTCGGATCGATGGCGATCGCGCCGACGGAATAAGAGGCCTGGACGTCGAAGACCGGCGACCAGGTGGTTCCGGAATTGATGGTCTTCCAGACTCCGCCGGAAGCAGCGGCGACCCACCAGACCCTCGGGTCGGTCGGGTCCACCGCGAGATCGGCGATCCGGCCGGAGGTGAGCGCGGGGCCGATCGAGCGCAAGGCGAGCCCGGCGAACGTGGCGCTCGAAAGCGGACCTTCGTCCTTCTTCGGTACCTCTTTGTCTGACTTCGCCGCGTGGAGCGTCGCTGTGACCGAGACGAGTATGGCGCCGGCGAGGAGGACTCTCTTCATGATGGCTCCTGGAAGATCATGCATACGAAAAAACGCCGGACTGTGTTGCAGTCCGGCGTCGAAATGCTAACAGCTGATGCGCAGGCGGCTCAGGGGGTCTGCTTCGCTTCCATGGAGATCTCGACGGTGACTTCGTCGGAGAGCAGCACACCGCCGTTGTCGAGCGCCTTGTTCCAGTTGATCCCGAACTCCTTGCGGTCGAGCTTCGTGTTGACGGCGAAACCGATCAGCGACTTGCCGTCCTTGCCCTTCATTTCGCCGAGGATCGTGACCGGCAGAGTGATGACCTTGGTCACGCCTCGCATGGTGAAGTTTCCGGTCACCTTCAGTTCGGTGTCGGAAACCTTCTCGACCTTGGTGCTCTTGAAGGTGATCTCGGGGAACTTCTCGACGAAGAAGAAGTCCTCGCTCTGCAGGTGCTTGTCGCGCATCTCGTTGGCGGTGTTGATGGACTTCGCCTGGATGGCGAACTCGACCGAGGAGGCGGCGGGGTTGGCATCGTCCTTGACGATCGTGCCGGTGAACTCACCGAACGAGCCGCGGACCTGGGACATCATGTGGCGGACGACGAACGAGACCTGGGTGTGGGCCTTGTCGGCGCTGTAGGTAGTGGCGGCCTGCGCGGAGACGGGCAGGAAGGCGAGCGTCGCGAGGACGCTCAGAGTTGCGGCGGTTGCGGAAACGGCGCTCAGCTTCTTCATCGGTTGTTCTCCTCTTTCTTTGCTGGGTTGGGTTGGAGGCAGTGCTTGTAGAGCCCCTCGCGCAGGTCGTCGAGGAGCTGGATGAGTTGTCGGGTCTTTTCCTCAGGTAGCGACTCGAAGCAGGCGCGGAGGGTTTCGAGCATGGGCTCGTCGAGTTTGCGCAGCAGGTCGAGCCCGGCGGCGGAGATCGTGCACAACACCCGGCGACGGTCTTTCAGGCAGCGCACCCGCTCGATGAGTTGCTTGCCTTCGAGACGGTCGAGCAGTCGGGTGATTCCCGGTGCCTGTTCGATCATCCGCGTGGCAATCTCGAGCGTCGGCACTGCTTCGGGATGGGCGCCGCGCAGAATTCTCAGGACGTTGTACTGCTGCGCGGTCAGTCCGTGCGGCTCGACCGTTGCCGCCAGGCGCCTTTGCAACTGATCGCTCGTTCGCAGCAGCGCGATCCCGGCCTCCTGCGAAACCGAATCGAACGGCCGGGTTTGGCGGATCTCTCTTTGGATCTTGCTTTTGCCCATCACGGCTAAAGACTAACAATAAATAATTGACAGGTCAAGTATTGGTTCGGAGCGCTTCCTGGAGCGTCCGCTGCCCTAGACTGCGGCGGCGTTCGCCAGCCGGGAACCGAGGCGAGCGGAGATTCGCTCTCCCTCGCGACGGATCTCGACCGCGCGCAGCGGCAGCCCGGGCTCCGTCAGGCAGACGCCGGTCGCGAGGTCGTAACGCCAGCCGTGCCGGGGACAGGTGACGATGTCGCCCTTTCGTTGCCCGGCGGAGAGGTCGGCGCCCTGATGGCGGCAGGCGAGCTCGAGGGCGGAGATTTCGCCGTTGGCGCTCTGGCGAATTCCCACCGGACGGCCCATGAGGTGGCGAACATGGAGCTCGCCGGGGGGAAAGTCGGCGGCTGTCCCGATCCGGATCCAGATCACGTGAGGGAAGATAGGTGGAAAGGGGGTCTCATGTCACGGACACTTTCGATCTTGATCGTTGGCGGAACTCTGACGGCCGGCGGTGTGGCGTTTGCCGACGTCGAAGCCGGGCTGCGCGGCGAGCTCGTGGGGCGTTACGCCCTGGCGAAGGGCGTGCTGGTCTCGGAGTGCACCGACCACTTCACCGACATGAAAGTCGTGGGCGGACGCCTCGCCGGCGGCACCGGGATCCAGTTCGAAGCCGGCGAGCTGGTGCGGATCGACAACGTCAAGGTCGGCGCGATGGCAGGGCTCGACGTCAACGTCACGCTCGTCGAGCCGTATCTGGTTTCTTTCCCCGACGGGCCGTTCCAGGTCTACGACGAGCGCCGTTGCCGGGTGCAGCTCAATTTCGAGGTCGCACGCGACGTGCGCAAGGACGTTCGGAAGGCGGCGACCGCCGTCGCTTCGGTGCTCGACCTCTACGACGATGCCGGCGCCGCGAAACAGGCCGGCTGGAACGAGCGCAAGGTCGAGCCCTACCCGAAGGGCTGGGAGAAGACGAAGCGTGAATACGAGGCGTGGAAGCTCACCCAGGTGAACGCCGCAGTGCGCGCCAAGACGACGTATGTCCTGGACGAAGCCGGGCGGATCCTCAACTACATGGGGAGCGACGACGACTACCTGTGGAGCTTCGCCGCCGGCGCGCGAGCGCGCTCGGACTCCTGGAGCTCCTGCGAGGCGATGCTCGACGCCAGCTTTTACAGCACCGGCTCCGGCGGCAAGAGCAGCCGCGGCTGGGCCGACGGCCAGCATGTCGCCTGGGCCAACCACCTCGCCCATGCGCTGCAGAGCTGTTTCATCGAACCGTCGAACTGAGCGACAGCTTTACGACGTGCGCAGCAACCCCTTGTCGCCCATCCACTCGGGGTTGAGCTTGGAGAGGTAGCGCTCGCCGGAGTCGGGGAGAAGGGTGACGACGAGGGCGTCGGCCGGGAGCTTCCGTGCCACTTCGCGTGCGGCCCAGGCGGCGGCGCCGCCGGAAGAACCGGTGAAGACGGCATCGCTCTTGGCGAGGGCGAAGACCTCGTCGTAGGCGATCTGGTCGGAGACGGTGATGACTTCGTCGATGGTCTCCGGCCAGCAGGAGTCGGGCATGTAGCTCTGGCCGATGCCATCGATGAGGTAGAAGCCGAGATGTTCCGGCGGCGGCAGGTGGCCATGCTCGTTCCAGTATGCGTAGACGGAGCCACGGGATCGACGCCGATGGTGCGGATCGCCGGGTTCTGCTCCTTGAGAAAGCGGGAGACGCCCGAGATCGTTCCGCCGGTGCCGACGCCGGCTACCCAGTGGGTGATCTTGCCGTCGGTCTGGCGCCAGATCTCGGGGCCGGTGGTCCTGTAGTGGGCCTCGGGGTTGGCCGCGTTGTGGTACTGATTCGGGAGGTAGGCGCCCTCCTCATCGCGGATCCGCTCGGCGACCTTGTAGTACGAGCGCGGATCGTTGGCGTCGACGTCCACCGGGCAGATCACGACGCGCGCGCCGTGCGCTTCGAGCAGACCCACTTTCTCCTTCGAGATCTTCGTCGTCGTGGTGCAGACCAGCTTGTAGCCGCGCAGCACGCAGGCGAGAGCCAGGCCCATGCCGGTGTTGCCAGAGGTCGGCTCGACGATGGTCATGCCGGGACGGAGCTTGCCCTCGCGCTCGGCCGCCTCGATCATCGCCAGCCCGATCCGGTCCTTGACGCTTGCACCCGGATTGAAGAACTCGAGCTTGGCGGCGAGCAGCGCGCCCTCGGGGTGATAGCGGCGCAGGGCGACCAGCGGAGTGTTGCCGAGCGTGCCGAGAATGTCGCTGTGGATTTCCATTCTTCCTGCCTTCGGGCGGACTTGCGGTCCGCGGTTTCGAGTCCGGTTGGGAGAGGGTGACGGGCGCGCCCGGTTTCGGGCCGGCGACCATCGTGAATCATAGCTGGCGGCGGGGGAAAGCCCAACAGCGGCCTCCGCCGCGCAACCCGCCGGTGGTCGCGCGCCCCGGCACTCGGGAATCCAGAGTTGGCTCCTAACGAAGCTGGTCGCCCACTCTGGATTCCCGAGCGCCGGAGCACCGCGGTGGGACAACGCTGGGAAAGCCTTCGCAGCCTCCAGTCAGGGTCGAAGTCGATCGTCGAAATTGAACCCCGCGCGTCTCCCGGTGGCTCTTACCCGGTCACTCTTCGACCACCGGCAGGGAAACCGAGCGGAAGATCTCGTCCGCCTCGACCGCCCGGGTCGAGCGGGTGAAGTCGAGCCGCCAGTCGAG
>JBDSRU010000098.1:0-2636 GCA_039929145.1 Thermoanaerobaculia bacterium | reverse complement strand
CGGCACGCCGTGGAGCTTCGCGCTGTTGCGCATCGCCCTCGCCGCGCTCTGCCTGCTGCCGCCGACGCTGCTCATGGGGGGAACGCTGCCGCTCATCGTGCGCGGACTGCGCGACCAGCGGGCTTCGACCGCGAAGACCTTCGATACGGGCCACCGCGTCGGCCGCGACACCGCGCTGCTCTACGGCGCCAACACGCTCGGCGCGGTCTGCGGTGTCGCCGGCGCCGGTTTCCTCTCCATCCCGCTGTTCGGTCTGCACGCCAGCCTCCTGCTCTCGGCCGCGCTCAACTTCGTTGCCGCGCTCGGCGCCCTCGCCCTCGCCGGCCGCGGTTCTGCATCCACGACCGCGCTGGCGCCCGCGACAGTGACCGCGCCGTGGGCCGGGACGAGCGCCACGCTGCCCCGGGAGCGCACCCTGCTCGCGGCGGCGATGCTCATGGGAGCCACCAGCCTCGCCTTCGAGGTGCTGTGGACACGTATCCTGGTCTTTTATCTCGGATCGAGCGTCTACGCCTTCAGCCTGATGCTGGTCGGCTTCCTGCTCGGGATCGCCGCAGGCAGCCTCGTCATCGGCCGGTTCGTCGACCGCCTGCGGCGTCCTTTCGCGCTCCTGGCCGCGGTGGAGCTCGGCATCGCGGCCTGCGCTCCGCTGTCGATCTGGCTCTTCGTGACCCTCAACGACCGGCAACTCGCCCTTTCCGAGGCGCTGCGGCCGCAGGGATTCGGAATCGCCATCGTCGCGCAGCTCCTCGCGGTGCTGCCCATCCTCCTGCCGCCGACCTTCCTGATGGGAGTGAGCTTTCCGCTCCTGGTGCGGGTCTATGCAGCGCGCCGCGAAGGCACCGAACCGGACAACTCCCGCGACTCCGGCATCGGTCGCGATCTGGGCGAGCTCTATGGTGCCAACACGCTCGGCTGCATCGTTGGCTCGCTGGCCGCCGGTTTCGCCCTCATTCCGCTCCTCGGCACGCAGAACTCGCTGCTCGCGGTCGGGGCGGTCTGCGCCGCGACCGCGCTGTTGTTCGCGCGCCGCGAGCAACGCCCGCAATGGCTCATCGGCTTGACGGTGGCCACACCGGCGCTCCTTGCCGGGCTCGCCTTCGTTCTCCCCCCCGACCGCGTCATCCTCGCCGCCGGCATTTTCGGCAGCGACAAGCCGGGCGACCTCGTCCACTTCGACGAAGACGCGAGCGCGGCGGTGGCGATCCGCAGGATGCACCCGCTCTCCGGCACCTACCTCTCGCTGGAGCTCAACGGTGTCAATGTCGCGGGCACGAGCCCCGATCTCTACGCGGTGCAGAAGATGCAGGGGCACTTGCCGCTGCTCCTCGCCAAGAGCCGCGACGCCCACGTCGTGCACATCGGCTTCGGCAGCGGCGGCACGGCGTATGCCGTTTCGCGCCACCCGGTGAGCGAGATCCGCATCGTCGAGCTCTCCCCGGCGGTGCTGGCGGCCTCCGACCGTTTCTTCGGTGAGATCAACCACGGCGTGCTCGCCGATCCGCGCGTGCGCGTCGAGATCAACGACGGGCGCAACTTCCTGCTCGCGACACCGGATCTCTTCGACGCCGTGCTCTCGGATTCGATTCACCCGCGCTACGCCGGCAACGGCTCGCTCTACAGCGAGGAGTATTTCCGTCTGGTCGCGGCGCGACTCAGCGAAGACGGCGTGGTCTCGATGTGGCTGCCCATGTACACGCTCACGCCGTCGAACTTCGCCATGATCGTGCGCGCCTTCAAGAACGTCTTTCCGGAGACCGTGATCTGGTACGAGTCTTCGGCGCTCAACTCGTTCACCATCGTCACCGGCAGGAAGCGCGGCGGACCCTGGGCTCCGGAGGCGCTGGCGCGCGGCTTTGCCGATCCGGCAATCCAGGAGGCGCTTGCCGATATCGGCATGCGGCGTCCGGCGGATCTCCTGGCCTGCTACCTCTCGTCGGGCGCCGAGCTCGACGCCTTTCTCGGCGACACGCCGCCGCACGTCGACGACCTGCCCGCCGTCGAGTACGAGAGCGGAACGCTCCTCGCCGGCGACTGGACCTGGCTCGCCACCTTCACGCGGCTTCTCGAGCTGCGCCCGGGCGAGCCGCCGCCGGTTGTTCTCGCGACCTTGCCGGCGGCGGAGCACGCCGCGATGCGCGCGCTCTGGCGGCAGCAGGGTCTCCGGCTCGAGGACCAGCGGCGCTACCTCGCATCCGAGGTCACGCCCTACCGATGAGCGGGATCCGGCTGGCCGGAGGTCCGGCGCGATGAGTTGGCTCGTTCGACTCTGGCCGGAGGAACGGATCGCGGCCCTGTTCTTCGCCGGCGTAGCGTTGGTCTTCGCGGCCCTGGGCCATCCGATCACCCTCTGGCTCCTGGTGCTTTCGTATCTGCAGTTCCTGCTGGCGATCACCGTCTTCGTCCTGCCGCCCTGGCTGGTCGTGCTGGCGGTGCGCAAGCTCCGCGGCCGCGCCGTGTCCGGCAGGGCGATCCTGGGCGATCTCGTTACCTACTTGCGCGCGCTCCTGGCGCTTCTCATCGTCCTCGTCGCCTACACCAATCTCAAGTGCCGCCTGCTGCTCATCCACCCGCGCCTCTACGATCGCATCTTCGGGCACTTGGACGATCTCCTGCATATGGGTGGCGGCGACTTC
>JBDSRU010000097.1:0-4479 GCA_039929145.1 Thermoanaerobaculia bacterium | reverse complement strand
CGCATGTGCGAGCTGGCACTGGGCGGACTTTGCCTCTGGGTCGAGCGCTCGCCTGCGATCCGCGGCTGGCGCCGGGAGGGGTTCACGCTCGGCGGGCTCGCCCTGATCGCCTACGCCGTCGCCGCATTCAGTCCGGGGCACCGCTTTCCCGGCCTCGCCGCCATGGTGCCTTGTGGCGGAGCAGCACTCGTCCTTTTTGCCGGCCGCGGCCGCATCGCATCCGCCCTGCTCGCCAACCGGCTGGCCGTCGGGATCGGTCTCATCTCCTACTCGCTCTACCTCGTGCATTGGCCGCTCTTCGTCCTGTCACGCTATGGCCGCGCCGACGAGCCGACGGCGCTCTCGAGGGCGACGATCATCGCCGTGGCCCTGTTCCTCGCTACGGCGATCTACTTTTTCGTCGAACAGCCCTTTCGCCGAAAGCGGGCGGACGGCAAGGGCCTCTCCGATCCGGCCTTCGGCCTGGCCTGCGCCGGCCTCGCCTGCGCCCTCATTCTGCCCGCAGTCTCCGCCATGGCAGCACGCGGCTGGCCGGGCCGGCTGCCGGCGAATCTGCGCGACGCGGCCGCCGGCCTGGAGTCGATGAAGAAACAACACTTCGCCAACGCCAATGCCCAGGACAAGGTGCCGTTCCCGGCGCCGGGTCAGCCGAACGCCGTCATCGTCGGCGACAGCCACGGCGCCGACCTGCTGACCGCCCTGATGGGCAACCGGTCGCGGGTGAACTTTCGCTTCCTCCACATCTTCTGGAACTGCCAACCGATCCTCGGCGAGAGGCCTTTCGGCGAAGGGACGCCGATACCGTCGCGGGAGATCGCCGAGGAGTGCCGGGAGCAATCCGAGGTGCTCAGGGACAACCCGCAGCTCGAGGCCGCCGACCTCATCGTCATCGCGAGCTCGTGGATCGACTACGGCCTGGCCGGCCTGCCCGACACCCTCGAGTACCTGAAATCGCGCTACCGCGCCCGCATCGTCATCGTCGGCGGCCGCTTCGCCTTCACCGAGCTCTCGGCACTCCTGACCCAGGCCGCGACGATCGAGGAGGCGAACGAGAATTTCGATGCCGCCAAGGGCAAGTACGGCATGAAGCAGGAGATCACCGAGCTCGCGGCGATCGCCGAGCGCGAAAAGGTGGACTTCGTCGATCTCCGCCCGTTCACCTGCGACCCGATCCGCCGCGGCTGGTACTGCCCGCTCTTCCTCGAAGACGGTGAGCTCCTCTACTGGGACTCCAATCACTGGACCGAATCCGGCGCTCGCCGCATCGGCAGAAAACTCCGCGAGAGCGGCGAGTTTCCCTTCCTCTTCTGAGTCCCCGCTGGCCGAGCCCTTGCCGATCCGTTTGCAGGTGAATCTGCTGCAGGCCTTGAGAAAGAAAAACGCTGGCTGCCGTGCTTTTGGATTTCTAGCGCGGGCGATAAGGCAGCCCGACGCTCCGCAACAGGGCGACAAAACGGGGATCGCCTCGCAGCGGTTCGAAGACCGGGCTGGTGTCCAGCCCGAAGACGTAGACCCGGCCGGCCACGGTGCGGGCCAGGGCGTCCAGTGCCGCGGTGTCCTCTTCGAGCCCGATCAGGATGCAGGCTTGGGCGAAATCCTTGCCCACGGCGTGGTCGCTGAGGCCGCGGATCTGCGCCATGACTTGCTCGGCGGAGATGCGATCGCCGCTCTTCGCGAGCGCCCAGCCGAGAACGCCGAGTGACAGAGGAGTGGAGTCGAGCTCCGCGTTTCTCCGCAGCTCCGCCACTCCCTCCGCCTCGCGGCCGAGAGCCATGAGAGAGAGGCCCAGGTAGAGGTGACCGAGAGCGAATGCCGGCTCGTCCTGGACAACCGCACGCGCCTCCCGCTCCGCCTCCGCGTTGCGCCCCGCGAACCAGTAGCCTTTCGCCAGATCCGCACCGACTACAGCCGAGACCGGATCGAGCTCGCGGGCCCGGCGGAGGAACTCGAGGCCGCGGTCGAAGGCCCCCCAGACCACGAGGATCTCGCCATAACGGTGAAGGCCCATGGCATTGTTGGGCTCGATGGCCAGGGCGCGCTGGTAACAGGCATCGGCACGTGCCCAGTCGAGGTCGTGGTTGTGGGCGATCAGGGCGAGCACGAGATGCGCGTCGGCGAGCCGCGGATCCAACCGCAACGCCTCCTCGGCGTGATACCGGGCGCGATCGTAGAGGTCCTTCCCGGCGTAGTCGGGCAGCATGGCGAGAGCGTCGCCGAGAGCGGCGTGAGCGCGCGCGAAACCGGGTTCACGAGCCACCGCGAGCTCCAGTTCCGCCACCGCCTTCTTGAGCGACTCGCCGTCACGACGGCCCCAGAGATAGCGCCCGGCGAGGTAGTGCTCGAAGGCCACCGGATCGGTGGCCTCATGCCGCGTGAGGGCTGCGCGTTCGCCGGTCGAGAGGGCGGGCCGCAGCGCCTCGGCCATGCGCACGGCGAGCTCGTCCTCCATCGTGAAGATGCCGGCGAGATCCTCCTCGAAAGTGCCCGACCAGAGGAAACTTCCGTCGCTCACTCGCAGCAGTTGAGCGCGGAGCCGGATGCGGTCGCCGCTGCGCTGAATGGTGCCGTCGAGCACCGCGGCAACCCCCAGCGCCCGGCCGGCGGCGAGCGGGTCTTCGCTGTCGGCGTATCGCCGCACAGCGCCGATCGGCCTCACCTCGAGCCCGTCGACGGCACCGAGTCGGGTAATCAGTGCATCCGCCAGACCCACGCCGAGATGGGCGACGTCCGTCGCCACTGCAGCCGCACCGATCGGCTTGAGCGGCAGAATCGCGACTGTCGATGTCCGGGCCGGCTGCCGCGAGGCCACGAACCAGGCACCCAGGGCGGCCAGAGCGGCCAGGCCGGCCGCCAGAGCGAGCGCTCGAGCGGACCACGACCCTGCCCGCCCTGGGGCCGTGGCGCGCGCGGTCGTAAGGGCGAAGCCGAGGTCCTCGGCGGACTGGAAGCGTTCCGCCGGGGACTTGGCGAGGCAGCGCCTCAGCACCCGCCCCAGATCTTCGGGAAGCGATCGGGCCACCGGCCGTTCCAGGGGGTCGTCACGCAGGACCGCGGTCAGGGACTCGACGGTGCCGCTGCCGCGGAAGGCGGCCTCTCCGGTGGCGACCTCGAAAAGGATGGCTCCCAGAGCAAAGAGATCGGTGCGGGGGTCGACCGGTTCGCCGCGAGCCTGTTCAGGGGAGGTGTAGCCGCTGCTGCCAAAGAGGGCTCCCGCCTCGGTTTCGGTCTCGCCCTGCGCACCGCTCTCGCTGCGCCCGTCCGCGGCCAGGAGGGCGATTCCGAAGTCGAGAATCTTGACCCGACCATCGGGTGTGATGACGATGTTTTCGGGTTTGAGGTCGCGGTGGACGACACCTTGCTGATGGGCGGCGGTGAGGCCGGCGGCGAGCTGTCGACCCAGGTCCAGCGCGCGACCGGCCCCCAGCGGGCCCTCCGCGATCAGACTGCGCAGTGTTCGCCCTTCGATGAGCTCGGAGACGACGTAGAGCAGTCCCTCCTGTTCGCCGACATCGTAGACGGTGACGACGTTCGGATGGTTGATGCGGCCCGCGGCGCGTGCCTCGCGGCGGAGCCGTTCGCCGCGGCGCGCATCCTGGGCGTGAACCTCGGGAAGAACCTTGATCGCCACCTCGCGGCCGAGACGAGAATCGAGCGCGCGATACACCTCGCCCATCCCGCCGGCACCCAGCGGGCCGAGGATCTCGAAGGCACCCAGCCGCGCTCCTGCCTCTAGACGCATCGACCGAAAGCTCGTGTCACGTCGAGGCCAGTGTCTCGGTCGCGCCCGCGGGCGCCGTCCAGTGCAGCGAGAACACGATGCTGCCGAGGCGGATCTCGTCGCCCTCGGCGACCGGCCTGCAGGCGTCGTCGGTGAGCCGGACGCCGTTGACGAAGGTGCCGTTCTTGCTGCCGAGATCGACCAGCGTCGCCAGCTCCGGAGCGAGAGCGAGCCGGGCATGCTGGCGCGAGAGGCTGGCGAGGTCGAAGCGCACGTCGCACTCCTCTCCACGGCCGATCAGGTGCTCGCCGAGCGTCAGCCAGCGTTGCTCCAGACCCCAGGCCACAAGGCGGCAGATGGCGGCGTCCAGGCCAGGCGCCAGGGTCTCGGAGCGCTCTTCCGGGCAGAGGGCATAGCCAAATCCGCGCACGGTGCGCAACAGGCGGCCCCTGCCGCTTTCCCCGAGCGCGCGACGAACCTCGGCCACGGTCACCGAGACCGACCCCTCGCCGACGAACGTATCCGGCCAGAGTGCGGCGAGAATCTCCTGCCGGGGGACGGCTCGAGGGCGCTCCCGCGCCAGCAACTCGAGCAGAGCAAAGGCCTTGGGAGTGAGATGCACCGGCTCGCCACCGCGGCGCAGCTGGCGCGCGCCGAGGTCGAGGTCGCAGTCGCCAAGCCGGAGCTTCATGGATCCAATCCTATTGTCTTAATGAAATCTTGAGCCAGCGATAATGTGCCCCGACAGGACCTGGTGCTCT
>JBDSRU010000096.1:0-4793 GCA_039929145.1 Thermoanaerobaculia bacterium | reverse complement strand
CCGGGGAGAACTTCTCGCATACGCCCTTTGTCGGCAGGGCGGTTCCGCTTGCATCGAACGACTCGGCGCTCTTCTGGTTCTTCCAGCCGGCGAACTTCGAGCTGCTGATCAAGGTGATCGACGCCTGCAGCCTCAATGACCGCTTCTGGGTCTACTACGCCGCAACGACCAACGTCCAGTTCACCATTCGCGTCGACGACACCGAGGCCGGCACTTCGAAGTTCTACACCAACGACCTCGGATCGACCGCCAACATCGCGAAGACCGATAGCAACGCTTTCTCGACCTGTCCCTGACCCCGCATCGCGGACCGTGAAGTTCAGGTGGGCCTGCCGCCCAGGGAAGGCGGCAGGCTTTTTCCCGGTCCGCGGGCTGGTAGAATTCGCTCGATGAGCGACTTCGCCCCCTCCTCCCGTTCGGTTTCCGAGATTCTCGACGACGCCCTGGCCGGCCGGCGGATCACCGCGGGCGATGCCCACCGCCTGCTCCTCGACGGCGAGCTCCTGGCCCTCGGAGAGGCGGCGCAGGCGGTGCGCGACCGCCACAACGACCCGACGGTCGCGACCTACAACGTGGACCGCAACATCAACTACACCAACGTTTGCGTCTACAAGTGCCGGTTCTGCGCCTTTTACCGCGCGCCCGGCGACGCAGAAGGGTACCTGCTCGACAAGGCCGAGATCGGGCGCAAGATCGAGGAGACTCTCGCCTTGAACGGCACCGGCGTCCTGATGCAGGGCGGCGTCAACCCCGACTTGCCGCTCGCCTATTACGTCGACCTGCTGCACTTCCTGCGCGATACCTACCCGGCGATTCACCGCCACTGCTTCTCCCCGCCGGAGATCAAGTTCATCGCCAAGAAGGAGCGCATGTCGTTCTACGACGTCATCGGCGTCCTCAAGGAGGCCGGCCTGATGTCGATTCCGGGCGGCGGCGCCGAGATCCTCTCCGACGCGATCCGCAAGGAAGTCCTCGCCTATCCCAAGGCGTCGCCCGAGGAGTGGCTCGACATCATGCGGCAGGCGCACCGCCACGGCATGCGGACCACCGCGACGATGATGTACGGCATGGGGGAGGACGTCGCGGCGCGCGTCGAGCACTTCCAGCGCATCCGCGATCTGCAGGACGAGACCGGCGGCTTCACCGCGTTCATCTCGTGGACCTTCCAGCACGAGCACACCGACATGCAGGAGATTCCCGAGACCTACGCCGACGAGTACCTGAAGACGCTCGCCGTCTCGCGCCTGTTCATGGACAACATCCAGCACTTGCAATCCAGCTGGGTGACCCAGGGCAAGAAGATCGGCCAGGCCGGTCTCGCCTTCGGCGCCGACGACATGGGCTCGATCATGATCGAAGAGAACGTCGTCTCGGCGGCGGGGACGCAGCACAAGATGACCCAGGATGAGATGGAGCATCTCATTCGCGCCGCGGGCTACGAACCGAAGCAGCGGACCAATCTCTACGAGCGCTTTGTCACCCGCGACGAGACCGCGGCGCTTGCCCGCCAGTACCGTCACGCGCTGACCCCCGAGAACCGGCCGTTCGCCTCGCCGCTCGCCGTCGTCAGCTGAGATCCAACCTGAACTGCTCCTGCCGGGGGAACCGATGAAGAAGCTCCTGAAGTGGATCGGTGTGTCGCTCGCGACTCTCGTCGCTATCGCTCTCGTCGGCCTGGCGACGATCATCTTCGTCGGCGGGCGGAAACTCTCGGCCGAGCGCACGCTCGCGCCCGAAATCGTCGGTTCGGTCTCCGTCCCTGTCGATGCCGCGAGCATCGAGCGTGGCGCACACCTGGCCGCCACCCGCTGCGTCTTCTGTCACGGCGAGGACCTGGGCGGGAAGAAGTTCATCGATGACGCTTCCTTCATGCTGTTGAACGCGCCGAACCTCACGCGGGGTGGAGGTGGAGTCGGCGCGCACTACGCGGACGACACGGCCTGGGTGCGATCGATCCGCCACGGCCTCAACCCGCAGGGCCGGGCACTCATCATCATGCCATCTGAAGTCTTCTACTACCTGAGTGACGAGGACCTCGGCAGTCTCGTCGCCTACCTCAAGTCCCTGCCGCCGATCGACCGCAGCTGGGCGGCGCCGCAGCCTGCGATCGTGGCCAAGGCCCTGGTCGGTGCCGGCGTTCTGACGTCCGCGGTGCCGTTCCTCGGTATGGACCACCAGGCGCCCCGTCCGGCCGCGCCGGCTCCCGGAGCGACGGCGGAGTATGGCGAGTACATCGCGCGCAGTTTCGGGTGCGCGAGCTGTCACGGCAAGGAGCTTTCCGGGCAGTTGACTCCGGGACCCAAGAAGTTCCTCGCCGGGAACCTCACCCCGGGTGGCCCGCTCAAGGACTGGAACGAAGAGCTCTTCCTCAAGATGGTGCACGAGCGGGTGCACGAAGAGATGCCCTGGGGCATGCTGCGCTCGATGCACGACCTCGAGCAGCGCGCCCTCTGGCGGTTCCTCGCTGCGCAACCGGCGCGCGCATCGACCGGAGTCGCGGGCGAGAGCTGACATCGGCGGAGTCGGATAGAATCGTCTGGCAGCGTGGGGAGTAGCCGACCGGTGCGAGGGGCCTAGCGCCCTACCGTCGCCGGGCGGGGGGATCGTCAATACGGAGCTTCGGCTCCCGGCCCCCCGATCCATCCGGGACCGAGCGAGACCACTGCGACACGAAAGTGCCGCGGGGTCTCGCTTTTTGCGTTTCCCGCGCCTCTCTTCGAAGGGAGAAATGGATGGAACCTGTCTCGCTCTGGCTCTGGGTCGGATTCAACCTGTTCGTGCTGGCGATGCTCGCTCTCGACCTCGGCGTTTTCCACCGCCAGGCGCACGCCGTTTCGGTGCGTGAGGCCACCATCTGGAGCGCGGTCTGGATCGCGCTCGCCATGCTGTTCAATCTCGGCGTCTGGAAGCTCCTCGGACCGCAGCCCGGGATCGAGTTCCTGACCGGCTATCTGATCGAGAAGTCGCTCTCGATCGACAACATCTTCGTGATCGCGCTGGTCTTTGCCTACTTCAAGGTGCCTGACGCCTATCAGCATCGGGTCCTCTTCTGGGGCATCCTCGGCGCGCTGGCGATGCGCGCCGGCTTCATCCTGGCGGGCGCGGCGCTGCTCGAGCGGTTTCACTGGATCATCTATCTGTTCGGCGGTTTCCTCGTCCTGACCGGGATCAAGATGGCGCTCGCCCGGGAGCACGGGCTCGAGCCGGGGAAGAATCCGGTCGTGCGCCTGGTGCGGCGGCTGATTCCGGTGACCTCCGACTTTCGTGGCCCGAACTTTTTTGCCCGCGAGAACGGACGTCGGGTGGCGACGCCGCTCTTCCTCGTCTTGGTGATGGTCGAGTTCACCGACCTGATCTTCGCGGTCGATTCGATTCCGGCGATCTTCGCGGTCACGCGGGAGCCGTTCCTGGTCTATACCTCGAACGTCTTCGCGATCCTCGGACTGCGCTCGCTCTACTTCCTGCTCGCCGGTATCATGCACAAGTTCGAGTACCTGAAGCTTGGTCTCGCCGCCATCCTTGTCTTCGTCGGCGCGAAAATGGCGCTGGTCGAGTGGGTGAAGATCCCCTCGGGAATCTCGCTCGGTGTGATCGCGGCAATCCTCGGCATCGCCATCGCCGCCTCGCTGCTCAAGGCGCGGCGGACGGAAGTCCCCTGATCAGAGTCGTTCGATCGTGGAGCGCTTGCCGACGTCGGCGCTCATGCCGCCACCGTCGAAGAACTCGCTCGCTCAGGCTCGGCCGTCGCGCGACCCGGCCGCGGGGCGCCGCCCGGTCCCGGTACCGCGACGGCCTCCGTCAGGGGCAGGATGCGAACGCCCGGTCGTCGCGCACGAGGTCGAAGGGGTGGCCGAGCGCGTTTCCGATTTCGTACACATCATCGGTCTCGAGATCGGTTACCGCGAGCGCGACCTCGACGTCGGTGAGGCCGGAGGCGTAGATCCAGAAGTGACCGTTCGCGGAACAGCCGTCGACGACCTTGATCGTGACCTCGACGTTGTCGGTTGAGAAGAACCAGAAGTATCCGGTCTCGTCGGTGAACGACTGGCCGTGGGCGATACCGGATCTACCGGCGTAGTCGGCCCAGGTGGCGTCGACGCGGAAGCGCCCTCCCGAGAGGAAAAGCGGGTGTTCTTCGCCGCCGCCCTCCGGAGCGATCCGCCGGAAGGTGAAGGTTCCGAAAGGCGTGTTCCCAGGCACCCCGGTGAACGGGCCAGAGGTCAGGCGCGAGATCGGATGGTGCGGCGACGGATCGAGATCAGCGGAGGTGAAATCTTCACCGTCGTCGGATCCGGCGTCGTAGCCCAGGAGTGCGACGGTCGTATCCTCGATCCACTCGTCATTTTCGAGCAGCGACAAGTCGCGCACGCCGACGAACCAGTCGGGGGAAGGCGCGACCATGGTCACGAGCGAAACGAGCGGATGTTCGCGCGAGACGGTGAACGTGGTGGAGACGCTCCCCGGCGACTGCGGCAGCGGCCCGCCGCGGATCACCTCACGCGCGGTGCCGGCCTCGATCGCATCCTCGACGTGGCGGTCGAGCGGGCTCGTCCGGCCGCGCTCGGCCATCTGTTCGATACCGGAGCTCGCGAGGTCGCCGGACCGCCAGAAGCGAACGCTCTCGTCGTGCACACCCCCGATGAGCGGCGAGAAATGACCGCCGTCCGGAAACGCGCCCGGATGCGTCGCGGCGCTCCAGGTGGAGTGGAATACGACCTCGTACGTTGCCGTGCCGGTCTGCGAGTAGGTCGCAGCGGTGAAGGCCAACTGCAGCGCCAGAGCGACGGCACCAA
>JBDSRU010000095.1:0-6428 GCA_039929145.1 Thermoanaerobaculia bacterium | reverse complement strand
TTCCCCCCGAGCTGATTCCTCCCAGAGCCTGATCCGGCTCCGGCTCTCGCCGGAATTGGCTGTATCGCCGACTGCACGCGCGTGGCGTGCGGTGGGCTCGGCCGCCTGGAGGTATTCCTCGGGGGATGAATGCGCCTTCCCGTACTGATTCTTCTTGCCGCGGCGTCTCCTGCCGCGGCAGTAGACCTGACCGTCGAGAGCGTCTTGGCGGTGGCGAGACCGTCGGCCGAGCGGCTCGCGGTGGAGAGTTTCCTCACCGCGGCGGCGCGCGAGCTTTCGCTGTCCCGCGGCATCGCGCTCGAAGGCGTGGCGCTGACCGCTGAGGCGGGCCCTCGCCGTTCGCCGCAGTCCGACGGCTCCGATTTCGCGCTCGGTCTAGAGCTGCCCCTGGCCGGCGATCGCGCCGAGCGCGAGGCCGCGCTGGACCTCTTCGCGGAGGCGGAGCAGGTGCTGCCCGCCGCTGCCGAGCTCGAAGCCGGTCTCGAACTGCGGCTCGCCTACGTCGATGCCTGGGAGGCGACGGTCGGCCTGGAGCTCGCGGAGCGCCAGGCGGCAAGCGCCGAAAGCTGGCTCCAGATCGTGGAGATGCGAGTCGCTGCCGGGGCCGAAGCGCCCTACGAGACTGCGCTCGTCGCCGCCGAAGTCGGTCTGGCACGGCTGGCGCTCGCGGATGCGCGAGCGCAGAAGCAACTCGCCTGGAGCGAGCTGCAGGCGCGCGCGACGGTGAAAACTGTGCCGACGCGCCTCGCCGAGCCGCTTCCGGCGACGCCCGGGCTCGACGCAAGAGAGGTCGGGGATGCCGACGAACCCGTCCTCGCCGTCTCGACGATGACGCGTGCCATCGAGCTGCGCTCCGAACTTACGCAGGCGCTGATCCTTCTCGACGCCGCGCGCCGCTCGAGTCGGTGGTCGTTCCTCGCCACCGCAGCACAGGAGGGCGAAGAGGACATCGCGCGGCTCGGCGTTGGGTATCGCTTGCCGTTCGCCGGTCAGAGCGCCGCACGGGCGACGGCCCGGGATGCCGCGCTCGCCGAAGGCAGGCGCGGCGGCGAGCTCGAGCGCGCGCGTCTCGAAGGCCGGATGCGTGGCGCCGAAGAGCGCGCCGCGGCGCTTGCGGGGAGGCCTCTCCTTTCGACGCAAGAGATCGAAGACGCTCTCGCCGCCCTCGAGGCACGGGTCACCACGGGTCGCGATCGCCCCTCGGCTGTCCTGCCTCTCCGCCGCCAGCTGGTCGGCGCACTTCTCACCGAAGTCGCGGCGCGCGCCGCTCATGCGCGGGCCGTTTTTCAGCTCCAGGCTCTGCAGGCGGAGATTGCGCAATGACTTCGAATACCCTGCGTTTCCTTTCCTTGACCGCAGTTCTGTGTACCACCCTGGCCTGCGCAGCCAAGCAAGACGAACACGGTCATGGCGATGCGGTCGATGATGAGCACCACGAGGCCGGGGCCGAAACCGCGGCTCATGGGGGCGTCGGGCACGAGGAGGCCGGCCACGAGGAGGGCGAGGGCGAAGAGGGCGAGGTCCGGGTGCCGCTCGAAGGGCTGCGCGGATTGGCTTTCGTGCGCGTCGGCGAGCCGCAGGAGGAGGGCGTCTGGGCGCCCGCGGAGGCGGTTTCTGATTCGGCCTCCGTCGGTATCGTGACGGCGCCCGCCGCCGGGATCGTGCGCCGTCTGCTGGTGCGTCCGGGAGAGACGGTGCGGGCGGGGCAGGCCGTGGCGGAGCTCGCCAGCGCCGAGGTGGCGGACCTCGCGGCGCGATACCAATCAGCCAAGGCGCAGGAGGCGCGCACGAAGGTCGAGCTGGAGCGGGAACGGACGCTGCTCGCCGCCCGCGCGACTTCGCGGCACGAGCTCGAAGCCGCCGAGGCCGCGTACACCGCCGCGACCGCCGAAGTGCTGGCGGCACGCCAGTCGCTCGCGGCGCGAGGGGTGAATCCCGAGACGTTCGCCGGGACGGCATTCCTCAAGGCGCCGGTCGCGGGCACCCTCGAACGCTGGGAGATCGCGCTCGGGCAGGGAGTCGAGGCGGGGACGTCGCTGGCGACAATCCGCGATCGCCTGGCGTCGCGGGTGCGGGTCGAGCTCGCCCCTCCCGGACCGACCGAGTGGAGTGTCGGGTCCAGGAGCGAAGTCCGGCGCGGCGACGGCAGCCGTTGGACCGCGACCGTCGAGGGCCTGCCGGCGGGCCTGACCGGTGAGACGCGGCGCTACCCCTACATTCTGCGGCTCGAAGGCGGTCCGCTTCCGGCCCCAGGGACGCCGCTCGAAGTCCGTGTGCCGCTGACCCGCGGCATCGTGCTGCCGCAGGAGGCCCTGCAGCTTGTCGAGGGGGACTGGGGCGTGTTCGTTCGCGAGGAAGACGACGCGGTTTTCAGGAAGGTCCGGCGTGGAGCTGAGCTGGGCGGAGACGTTCTGGTTCTCGAGGGGATCGAGTCGGGCGTCGAAGTGGCGACTGCGGGCGCCTATCTCTTGCGCCCGCTCTGGTTGAAGCGCATGGGCGGAGGCGAGCAGCATGCGCATTGAGCGGCCGCGGGACCTACACCTGGTGGATACCGAAGGTGGCCGGCCGTCGATTTTCTTTCGCTGGTTCCGGAGCATCCTGCCGTTGCGGCGATGGGTGATCGCCCTTTCGCTCGTCTTCGGCGTCGTCGGAGTGGTGGTCTACGGCGGCTTGCGTCGCGACCTCTTTCCAGATCTTACGCTGCCGACGCTGCAGCTCCTGATTCAAAGTCCCGGCCGATCGGCGCCCGAGATCGAGCTCGCGGTCGCCCAACCCGTCGAGCAGGCGATGCTCGGGCTGCCCGGAGTGCGGCGCGTGACTTCGACGCTGCAGCCGGGCATCGCCCAGATCGTCATCGCCTTCGACAGCGACAGCGATCCATGGCGCGCCCGTCAACTGGTCGGAGAGAAGCTCGCGACGCTGCTGGGTGGCTTTCCAGAAGGTACCGAGTCGCCCCTGGTCACAAGCGCCGCAGGGCGCTTGCAGGAGATCCAGGAGCTCGTGCTCGAAGGCCCGGCGGTCGACCCGATGACGCTGCGCGACCACGCGCTCCGGGTGCTGGTGCCACGTCTCCAGTCGGTCTCAGGGGTGGCCCGCATCGAGCTCCTGGGAGGGGCCGAGCGGACGATCGAGATCAGCCTGGTCGCCGAGCGCCTCCGTCTCGCCGGCGCGTCGCTCTCGCAGGTGCTCGAAGCGCTCGAAGGAAGTGAGCGCGATTCCGGGGCCGGCCTCCTTGAGGTGCGCGACAAGATGTGGCTGGTCAGCGTTGCCACTCTCGCCGCAAGCAACGAAGAGGTTCGCAAGTTGCCGGTGCACACGGCGCATGGGCTGGTGACCCTCGGCGATCTCGCCGAGGTGCGCGACGCGCCCGGATTTCGCCTCGGCCTCGCCCGCTACGGCGGCTTCGAGGCGGTTTCGATGCGGATCGTCAAGCAGCCCGCCGCGGAGACGCTTGCGACCTCTCGCCGGGTTCGGGCGATCCTTCCGGAACTTCAACGGACCCTTCCGGAAGGCATGAGTCTCAAACTCTTCTATGACCAAGGTGAGCTTGTCGATCACGCACTTTCAGGAGTGACGACTGCGCTTCTGATCGGCTCCGCCTTCGTCGCGATCGTGCTCGTGATCCTGCTCGGCAGCCTCCGCGGGGCATTGGTGGTCCTGGCCATTCTTCCGCTGTCGACCGTCGGCGCGGCCATTCCGCTGATGCTTCTGGGGCACGGGCTGAACGCCATGACCCTCGGAGGCCTGGCGATCGCCGTCGGCATTCTGGTCGATGCCGGCGTCATCATGGTGGAGAATCTCGTCCACCGGCTCGAGAGCTCCCGCCGATCCGCGGCGGACCCGGCGGAACGCCGCAGCGTTCTCTCGGCGGCGGCGGCGGAAGTGGCGGTGCCGATCGTGACCGCGGTCGCCGTGATTCTCGCGGTTTTCGTTCCGCTGCTGGCGCTGCCTGGAGTTGCCGGGAGGCTCTATGCGCCGCTCGCGGTGGCGGTCGCATCGGCGATGAGCATCAGTCTTGCCCTCTCCTTTACCCTGGTCCCTGTCCTGGTCGATCGCTTTCTCCCTCCGGGTACTTCCCTTGCGGAGCCTCGCTTCGTCACCTGGATCAAGAAGATCTACCGACCCGGACTCGAATGGGCCCTTCACCACGGTGTTGCAGTTCAGGTCCTGGCGCTGCTCATCGCGTTGCCGTCGCTATGGCTCGCAACGCGGCTCGATACCGAATTCCTGCCGGAGCTCGACGAAGGGGCGCTGATGGTTCAGACCCTCTTGCCTTCCGACGTCAGCCTCGCCGCCGTGGACGAGGCCAATGTCGCCTTCGAAACAGCCATCTCCTCGTTGCCCGGAGTCCGGTCGGTCTATCGCCGGACCGGCCGGGGCGAGATCACCGAGGATCCCATGCCTCATTCGATCTCCGACATCCTGATCGTGCTGGAGCCAGGAAGCGATTCCGCGGCACTCAGCACCGAGATCGAAGAGATGGGTGAAGCAGCGCCTTTCGGTGTCGAAGTCACGACTCCGATGGGAATGCGGATTGCCGAAGGGATCGGTGGCAGCCCGGCCGACATCGAAGTCGAGCTTTACGCCGCCGATCTGGGGCCGTTACGCAAGCGCGAAGCGGAGATTCGTGGCGAGATCGCCGAGATCGAAGGAGTCGTATCCGTGACCCCGGACTCCGGCTCGCCTTTGCCGGCATGGCGAATCGTTCCCGACGAAGACGCGCTGCGCCGTCTCGATGTGCCGCGCTCCCTTCTCGTCGCCACCGCCCGGGCAGCGCTGCAAGGGATCGCTCTCGAACCCCGGTTCGAAGGCGTCCAGCGGATCGACCGGGTCGTACGCTTTCCCAACGACGGGCGGCTAACGGGCGCATCCCTCATGCGCTTGCCCCTGGTCGTCGAGGAGGGGCGCGTGATCGAGCTTGGACAGGTGGCTCGAGTCGAGGAGAGCTCTTCGCCGGGTCTACTGCGGCGCAAGAACGCCCAGCGTCGACTCGGTTTTCGGGTCCAGACGGCGGGCGATCTCGGAGGCACGGCTGCCCGGATCGAAGCGCGGCTCGCGGCCATGGAACTGCCGGCGGGTACCACGGTAGGTCTGGCTGGGCAGATCGAAGAGGCGCGCGTCACGCAGCAGAAGCTGCTCGTCGCGTCCACGATCGCTCTGGCGCTGGTCTTCTTCCTCCTGCTCCTGGCGCTCGGCTCCGTGCGGGAAGTCGTGATCGTGTTCGCCACCTTGCCGCTGGCATTCGCGGGAGGCCTTGTGGCGCTTGCGCTCGCAGGCGAGAGCTGGAACGCCAGCTCGATCGTCGGAGTGATCGGTCTCTTCGGCGTCGCGGTGCAGAATAGCCTCGTGCTGATCACCCAAACGAAGGGATTTCTGGGCCACGGATTGCCGCTCGAAGCGGCCGTCCGCGAGGCCTCGCTGGGTCGCGTGCGGCCAAAGCTGATGACGGCAGGAGCCGCGATTCTCGGCCTCACACCGATGCTGTTCGGACTCGGGGGCTCCGAGCTCGAGCGCCCGCTCGCTGTCGTCATGGTCGGCGGTCTGGTGACGTCGACGCTCTTCACGCTGCTCGTCCTGCCGGCGGTCTACGCCCGCTTCGGCGGTCCCTCCAGGAGATCGAGGTTGCGGGAAGAGCCGCACGGCGCCGAGAGTTGACCCCTACTCATGAGACGTACCAAGGAGATCTGAGATGGCTCTAGAGCAGGGTCGCGCCTTCCGCATCGCTGGCATGGACTGCGCCGAGGAGATTGCTCTCCTCCGGGGCGGGGTGGGGCCGTTGGTCGGTGGCGAAGAAAGGCTCGGATTTGACCTGCTGCGCGCCAAGATGACCGTGGCAGTTCCGAGCACCTCTGTCTCGGATGCGGCGATTCTCGCGGCCGTGAAGAGCACGGGTCTTTCGGCGGAGGTCTGGCGCGCCGAAGGCGACGACGGATCTACCGAACGCCTGCGGCGACGCCGGCTCCTGGCGACCGTGGTCTCCGGATCGGCGACCCTCGGCGGATTTCTGCTCCACGCGGCGCTCGCCGGGAGCTTCGGCGCCGCGCTGGGAAGGGAAGGACTGGGCGGCGCGGCACCGGTTCCCTTTTTTGTGCGGCTGATCTACGCCGTGGGCATCGTGGCGGGCCTGCTTACCGTCGCACCCAAGGCGTGGCATTCGCTGCGCCGGTTGCGACCGGACATGAACCTCCTGATGACGATCGCGGTCTCCGGCGCCGTCTTCATCGGCGAGTGGTTCGAGGCCGGGACCGTCGCTTTCCTTTTCTCCTTCTCGCTGGCACTCGAAGCGTGGAGTATCGGCCGGGCCCGCCGGGCGATCGCCAAGCTTCTCGACCTGGCACCGCCCACGGCGCGGCTCCTGGAAGCCGGCGGCGAGCGCGAAGTCCATCCTTCCGAGGTCGCAATGGGAGCGCGGATCGCCGTCCGCCCGG
>JBDSRU010000094.1:0-3331 GCA_039929145.1 Thermoanaerobaculia bacterium | reverse complement strand
TCGGTGACCTCGGGCTCACCGAGCCGTCGCTCGACCGGGTGCTGCGCGCGAGCTTCGACCTCCTCGGCCGGATCGCCTTCTTCACCGTCGGCGAAGACGAGGTGCGCGCCTGGACGATCCGCCGCGGCATCCACGCCAAGGAGGCCGCCGGCACCATTCACTCCGACATCGAACGTGGCTTCATCCGCGCCGAAGTCGTCGCCTGCAGCGCCCTGCTCGACCTGAAGACCCTGGCCGCCTGCCGAGACAAGGGCCTGCTCCGCCTCGAAGGCAAGGAGTACGGGGTTCTCGACGGCGACGTCATCAACTTCCGGTTCAACGTGTAGGCGCAAACGGAGCCAGGCGGCCCGGACCTTCCGTCCCCAGGGCCGACTGGCTTCTGCGGCGAGCGTAGGCCATCGCGCCTGAGGGCTGCCGGTCCGGCCGCGCTGCCGGATCTGGCATGCGACGTGCGGTACATGACTCTCGAGATGCTGAGTTCGACCTATCGCGCGGCCTGCTTCGTTCCCCGCCAAACGCGGATGCCGATCCCGCTGACGGGGCCGGAGCTGCGCAACCTCGGCTCCCGGGAGCTGATTGCGGAGGGCATGAACAGCGCCGCCGCCGTGGGCTGCCTGGATGAGGACGGGAGCCTCGAAGTGCTGCCTGTCGTGGGCAGCGAGACCTTCGAGGTGAGCGAAGTCGAGTCTCTTCGCTGGTCGTCGACCGTCGGCACCACGACCGGCGGAAGCGGTGTTCTGGGGAAGGAAGACTGCCGGAAGATGACCGAGGCCCTCGCCGAAGGGCGGGCTCGCATCGTCGGCAGTTTGCACAATGATCCCGGTTACAGCCACACCGTGGAGCTCACCCACAACCTGGACGACACCCTGCTGCCGTTCTCGGTCGTCTACCACGCTCTGCTGCGCTGACCCGTCCCCAGAACCGCTCGCGCCTGCCGGGCTCCTGAGCTTGCGGCACTCGCTCGTGCGCGCAAGCTTCCCGGTCTGGGGCGCGAAGAGGGACTACTTCTTGCCGTCCAGGCTTTCGAGCGTCGCTGTCGAAGCAGCGCGTTCCTTTTGCAGACGTGTGGCAACGGTCTCGGCGGTCGCGAGGGTTCGTACGATGTTGGCGCCCGCGAGTTTGGTGAGGTCTTCATCGCTCCAGCCGCGACGGATGAGCTCGGCGAAGAGGTAGGGAAATCGGCTCACGTCTTCGAGGCCGTCGGGCATCGGCGGGGCCCCCCAGAAGTCGCTGCCGATTCCGACGTGGTCCTTGCCGGCGACCTTCGCGACGTGCTCGATGTGATCGGCGACCTGCAAGAGAGTCGCGTGCGGCGCGGGCCCGTGGGTTCGGGTGTGCTCCGCAGCGAGCGCCTCCAGTTCGGCGGTCGTCGAAATGCCCTGGAACTTCGATTCGAGCTCTTTTCCCCAGACGGCCGTGGCCGTCGAGACGAAGGAAGGAATGAAGGTAACCATCACCACGCCGCCGTTCCTCGCCATGCGCGCCAGCACGTCGTCGGGGACGTTGCGCGGGTGGTCCACCAGCGCGCGGGCGCTCGAGTGGGAAAAAATCACCGGCGCCTGCGACACGTCGAGCGCCTGGCGCATGACGTCGGGAGAGACGTGCGAAATATCGACCAGCATGCCGAGGCGGTTCATCTCGCGCACCACCTCGCGCCCGAACGGCGTCAACCCGCCGTGCGCCGCTGTGTCGGTCGCGGAGTCGGCCCAGTCGTTGTTGCGGCCGTGCGTCAGAGTCATGTAGCGGACGCCGAGATCGTAGAAGGCGCGCAGCGCCCCGAGACTGTTCTCCAGCGCCTGGCCGTTTTCCATCCCCAGGAACGAGGCGATCTTGCCTTCGGCGCGCGCCCTCTCGACATCGGCGGCGCGGGTGGCGAAGAGAAGAGTGTCGGAGTGTTTGGCGATCATGCGCCGCGCGAGGTCGATCTGTTCGAGCTGGGTGCGTGCCGGCCGGTCGAGGCCCGAAGGGATCCAGACGCTCCAGAACTGACCCCGGACCAGACCCTCGCGCAGACGCGGAAGGTCAGTGTCGCCCTTGGCGCGCCGGGTGGTGAGATCGTAGCTTTCGAGGTCGCTCGCGCCGTCCTCGCGGATCGTCCACGGCAGATCGTTGTGGGCGTCGACGAGCGCGACCTTCGCCAGCAGGGAGCGGGCGTGCGCGAGCGCGGCGGCACTGTCGGCATCGGCGGCCCCGGACGGCGCAGAAGGGGTAGCGGTGCCCGAGGGCCCGGGGGAGGAAACGGAGACGGCGCCCGGGAGGGCGCTGGCTCCGGCTCCGAGCGCGAGAACGAAGTAGAGCGAGATTCCGGGCACTCTCAACCCCAACTCAGCTCAACTCGTCGATTTCTACCAGGCGCGTTTCGATCATTCCGGTACTGTCGCTGGTCGGCAGAAACGTCGACGGCGATTGGTCCTGCGGCGGAATCGCACCGCCGCTGCTGAACGGCGGGGGGCGCAGCGTCGGGCGGACGGGCTGCGGGGTGTCGCGGGTGCGCCCGCGACTGACCGAGGTGGACGGACCGTTCGCTTTCACGCCCCCCACACCGACTCGCGTGGGCACGCCGCCGCCGACGATCTGGCCGCTGGCACTTCCCGGATCGAGATCCTTGCTCGTCAGCACGCGCGACTCGGTGGCGTCGCTGCCGTCCGAAGATCCGGCGTCCTCGGAGGAGGCCGCGTCGCCGCCGTCGTAGGAGGGCTCCGGGGCAACCGCGCTCGGTGCCTCTCGGACGCCGCGGGTGACCGACTCTGAAGCGGCGGGACTCTCCTCGGTAACGGCCGCGACGGCCTCGGTTTCGCTGCCTGGGCGATCGATCAGCACGCCGGCGATCCGCGCCGGCTCCTCGAACTCCTTCTCGGGCTGGAGCTCCTCGCGATAGTGACGGTACGAGTAGAGCATCGCCGAAGTTGCGAGATCGTTGTCGATCAGGTGCGGATTGACCTCCGGGTTGCCCAGCGAGGGATCGAGCGCGAGCGCTTTGGCGTAGGCCTTGCGCGCCGCCGACTCGCGGCCCTGGGCGTGGTAGATCGTGCCCTCCTGGTAGTGCGCCCAGGCGTGCCTTGGCTGGAGCTCGATGGTGCGTTGAAACTCCTTCAGCGCCGCTCGGCGCTCGCCCTGCTTCTGCAGCAGGAGCGCAAGGTTGTAGTGCGCGGAGGCGTTTTCCTCGTCGATGCCGAGCGACCGGCGATAGGCCTGCTCGGCACCCGCGAGGTCGTCCGCCAGGACCAACAGGCTTCCGAGGTCGTTCTCGAGTCGAGTGTCCGACGGGCGTTCGGCGAGCAGTGCCCGTTGCGCCTCGATGGCGCGATCGAGATTCTTGGGCGCCGCGGTG
>JBDSRU010000093.1:0-5422 GCA_039929145.1 Thermoanaerobaculia bacterium | reverse complement strand
ATGCGCCGCGTGCGCGACAGCTCCTCGGCGCGCAGGCCGACCGCCCGTGCGATCTCGCGGTGGGCCGATCCCTGCGGCATGGCGTCGAACGTCTCGAGGAGCTCCGCCTGCCCGAGGCCGACGAGCCAGCCGCGAAGCGCCTTGACCTGCTCAGCTTCGCGCCCGGCGCGGCCGTAGATGATCCATAACCCGGAGTGCGCCCAGTGCAGGCCTGGGCCGAGCTCCAGGGCATGGAGGAAATCGCGCTCGGCGGGTTCGACCTGCCCCTCGAACAGTTCGAGGTAGGCGAGGTCGGCGAAGGCGGCGGCCGACAGAGGATCGATGCGGATGGCCGCATCGATCTGCTCGCGCGCCTCCGCGAATCGGCCGAGACTCGCGAGGAGAGCCCAATAGTAGCGCCGGGCAATGGGCTCGTTGGGTCCGAGCTCGAGTGCCCGGCGATAGGCGGCCTCGGCCCCTTGCCAATCCCACTTGTAGTAGCGCAGGACGTCGCCCAGCAGAGCGTAGGGAACGGAGAGATCCGGATCGAGCTCAATCGCCCGGCGCGCCGCCGCCTCGGTCTTCGCGGCGTAGACGAAAGGCTCCGCGTAAAGATAGGCGAGCCAGCCGTAGACGTCAGCGAGGCCAGCGTGGGCCGGAGCGAAGGTCGGATCGAGAGCGATCGCCTTCTCGAAGGAGTGTCGCGCCTTCTCGATCGAGCCCGGGCCGCCCTGGTCGACGAAATAGCGCCCCTGTAGATACTCCTGGTAGACCGTCGGGTCGACCTTGCGCGCAGTGGCCATTCGCGTCGCCTCCTTGGGCGAGAGTTCGACATGGACGGCACCGGCGACGGCACTCGCAAAACTGTTCTGCAAGGCGAGCACGTCGGCGGCCACACGCTCGAAGCTGTCGGACCAGAGAGTCGTTTCGGGATCGGCCTGGACGACCTGGGCGTTCAGGCGCACACGCTCGCCCACCCGCGCGATCGAGCCCTCGACGACGTAGTCGACGCCCAACTCGCGGGCGATCTCGGGCAGGAGCTTTTTCGACGCCTTGTAGTGCATCGCCGACTGGCGCGAGATGACGCGCACGCCCTGGATGCGTGCGAGCGCGGAAATCAGCGCGTCGGTCATGCCATCGACGAAGTACTCCGGCTCGTCCGAGAAGTTCGACAGCGGCAGCACGACGAGCGCGGGGACTTTCACTGCGGCGAGGGCAGCGGAATCCACGCCGCGGGCTCCCGAGGACGGTTGGAACCGCATGCGCCAGGCGAAGCCACCGGCGCCGAGAACGACGATGGCAAGGGCGGCCACAGCGAAGCGGGCGTAGCGCGACTTGCCGATCCGGGCGGCGCCGCTCTCGGGCTTGCGCGCGCGGCTCATCGTGTGACCGAGATCGACCTCGCGCGAGAGCTCGGCGAGCGCGTCGCGGACCTCGACCGCCGTGCCGATGCGCCTGGCCGGCTCCTTCTCGAGGCAGCGGTGCAGGATGGCGTCGATTTCGGGCGGAATCCTGTCGTTCTTCTCGTAGGTGCGCGCCGGTTGGTCGCGCAAGATCGCCGAGATCACCTCCGCGGTCGATTGACCCCGGAACGGGCAGTGGCCGGTCGCCATCTCGTAGAGCACGACACCGAGCGAGAAGAGGTCGGCGCGATGGTCAGTCGCCTGCATGCGCAGTTGCTCGGGGGCCATGTAGGCGAGAGTGCCGATCGCCAGACCCTCCTGGGTCAGCGTCGTTTGGGGTTGGAAGCCCATGGCATCGGTCACTTCGTGCTCGCGCAGCTTGGCGAGGCCGAAGTCGAGGACCTTCACCCGGCCGTCGCTGTTGACCATGACGTTGCCCGGCTTCAAGTCGCGGTGCTGGATCCCCTTGGCATGAGCGGCGGCGAGAGCGTCGGCGAGCGGAACGGCGATCTTCAGAAACGCCTTGAGCGGCAGGCCCTCGTGCGGAATGAGCTGCGAGAGGGTCTTGCCCTCGACGTGCTCCATGGTGAAGAAGCGCTTGCCTTCGGCCTCTTCGACCGAGTAGATGGTGACGATGTTGGGATGGTTGAGCGTCGCGACCGACTTCACTTCGCGCTCGAAACGAGCGAGGCGGTGCGGGTCCTCGGCGAGCGCTGGAGGCAGGGTCTTGAGCGCAACCTTGCGGTGCAGCCGCTCGTCCTCGGCGAGGAAGACGATCCCCATGCCCCCCTCGCCGAGTTTGGCGAGGATCCGGTAGTGCGCCAGCGTGCTGCCGATCACGCCGCGCAGTCTATCGGCTGCGAAAGGCTTCTCGCTGCAGGCGTGGGCGAACTCTCTCCCCTCGCGCGAGCGCCGATCAGCTTCGCGGTGGGCCGGGCTTCTGGGAAGGCAGACGCAGCAGCGCGCGCATTGCCAGATCGGTCTCGCGGTCGGGGAGCGGCGGGACGTAGAGGGTGGAGCGGATCGTCACCGCGGCCTGGGCCAGGACGCTGAGAGGCAGGCGATCGATCTTCTGCGGCAAGGTCGGGTAGGGGACGGCTTCGTAGACGACGATCTCGTGGTCCGCCGGGTAGTGGCGCAAGAGCTCGGTTGCGAGTACCGCCAGCCCGCTCCGACTCCAAAGATCGGTCTGGTGAAAGTCGAACACGCCGATGCCGCCGATCTGCCAGAGGATGAGGGTGCTCGTCGGGTCGAAGATACGGCGGCGCAGCAGGAAATCGGTCGCTTCGAAACTCTGGCAGCCGCGCTCGCCGGGGTCGATGCCGAGATCGGCGAAGAGGCAGTCTTCGGCCGAGATACCGGGCATCATCTGCGCATCGAACCCCTCCGCTCGGGCTTGCCGGATCGCCTCGTGCGACGGGGCGACGAAGATTCCCGGGTGGCCGTAGAGCGCGGCGACGACCTGGCGTCCTTCGCGCACCGAGGACAGGAGCCGGTCGACCATCTCGGCGTAGGTCTGCTCTCTCGGCTTGCCGTCCGCATAGCAGCCGTAGAGAGATTCTGCCGTTGGATTCAGGCTCTCCAGCCAACGGCTGGTGACGATGTCCGTAACCAGGTAATAGAGCTTCTCCGCGGATTCGATGGCCGAGAGCGCCTCCTGGGTTACTTGCCCCGCGATCAGCATTCCGGTTCCTACGAAGAGCAGCGAGCCGGTTTCCTTCAAGGCATTCCTCCTGCTAGTGTCTGTGAAGTACTTAACAGGTAGAAATCGAGGGGGGAGAAATGGCGCTCAACGATCTGCATGAATTTCTCATCGCGCTTTCCAAGCACAAGACCTTGCGTGAGGCCTTCGACAAGGATCCGAAGGGAGTCGGCATCGACGCCGGCCTGACCGGAACCGAAATCGACCTCCTCAAGGCCAACAACGAAGACGACATCCGGAAGTACCTGGGGCAGGAATTCTCGGACGCCTCGATGATCCACGTAAAGCCTTGATTCTCTAGCCTTCGGGAGCCCGGTCTTCAGGAGTCGCTCGCTGGCAGTCCGATTTTCTCGAGCAGCGACACAAAGCGGGGATCTCCCCGGAGGCTGTGGTAGTCAGGCGCGATTGCGAGCCAACCCAGGTCCCAGGCGCGCGCGGAATATCCGCGCTCGAGCCAGTAGATGGCACGGTCAGTCTCTCCCGCCTGAGCGAGCAGCCCAGCGATGAGGCCGAAGCGCGAAGCGCCAACCGGCGGATCGGCATCGAGGGTCGTCGCCATCCAGTGCAGCGCCTGCGGATAGCCGTTGGCTTTGAGCCTCCGCTGAAACTCCGGGATCAATTCGGGCCGCGCCAGATCCGCCACATAGAACTGCAGGTCCTCACCGCGTTCCGGGTCCTTCTCTAGTTCGCTGTAGGTCAGAAAAAGATAGACATGGGCGAGCGTGTAGCTCGGGTCGAGTTCGAGCGCGTGCTCAAGCTCGACGATGGCCTCGTCGTAACGCTTCATGAAGAGGTACTGCACTCCGAGGACGGCTGACACCTTCGCCGAGAGAGGATCGAGCTTCCTCGCCAACTCGATCTCGGCGAGGGCTTCGGGCAGCCTGCGGTTGCAGGCGAGGAGCTGCCAGAGTTGTGTCCGGGCGGCGGCGGAGTTGGGGTTTTGCTCCAGCGCTCGCCGAATTTCGGTATCGGCTTCCTTCCAGCGCCAGCGGGCCTGGTGCAGGTTTGATTTCGACGCGTGGGCTTCCGCCAGGTTCGGGTCCAGCGCAAGTGCGCGGTCCGCGGCCGCCTCGGCCTCCGGCAGAAGGGATTCGGGCTCGACATGGAAAAGTGCGACCCACTGCAGCGCGTCGGATAGCCCAACCCAAGCGGGAGCAAAGGTCGCGTCCTTGGCAATGGCGCGCTGGAAGTACCCCACTGCCTTCCGCAGATTTTCCTCGCTGAACTGTTCGCCGTAATACTTTCCCTGCAGGTACGCTTCGTACACATCAGGATCGACAGTGCGAGTCGTGATCATCTGCGTCCTTTCGTACGAAGTAAGGTGAACGTCGATCGCGCCGGCGACGGCAGAGGCGAAGGCGTTCTCGAGCGCCAGTACGTCCTCGGCCCGGCGCTCGAAACTCTCGGACCAGACGGCGGCTTCCGGGTCGGCCCGGATCACCTGAGCGTTCAGGCGGACGCGATCGGCGGAGCGGGCGACGGAACCTTCGACGACGAATTCAACACCCAACTCCCTAGCGATTTCCGGCAGGAGCTTCTTCGAGTTCTTGTAGTGCATCGCCGACTGGCGCGAGATGACGCGCACGCCCTGGATGCGCGCCAGGGCCGAGATCAGCGAGTCGGTCATGCCATCGACGAAGTACTCCGGCTCACCGGAGAAGTTCGACATTGGCAGGACGACCAGCGACGGCACCTTCGCAGCGACCGGAGTCGCAACGCTCGAGCCCTCGGACGCCGGCGTCCTCGCGCGCCAGGCGAAGACGGCGGTGCCGAGGGCGATGATCGCCAGCGCCGCGAAGCCGAAGCGGGCGTAGCGCGAGGTCACGATCGCGACCGACGCGCTGGACGGCCTCGGCGTGCGGCTGCGGGTTTCGCCGAGGTCGACGGCACGGGCGACTTCGGCGAGCTGGTCGCGGAGCTCGACCGCCGAGCCGATACGTCGCGTTGGTTCCTTCTCGAGGCAGTGGCGGAGGATGGCGTCGAGATCGGTCGGAATCTTGTCGTTCTGCTCGTAGGTTCGCGGCGGCTGGTCGCGCAGGATCGCCGAGATCACCTCGGCGGTCGACTGGCCGAGGAACGGGCAGGCGCCGGTCGCCATCTCGTACAGCACGACTCCGAGCGAGAAGAGATCGGCGCGGTGGTCGGTCGCCAGCATGCGCAGCTGCTCGGGCGCCATGTAGGCGAGGGTGCCGATCGCCAGACCTTCCTGGGTGAGCGTGGTCTGGGGATGAAAGCCCATCGCGTCGGTGACCTCGTGCTCGCGGAGCTTCGCGAGGCCGAAGTCGAGGACCTTCACCCGGCCGTCGCTGTTGACCATGACGTTGCCGGGCTTCAAGTC
>JBDSRU010000092.1:0-6226 GCA_039929145.1 Thermoanaerobaculia bacterium | reverse complement strand
ATGGCGGACTGGACGCGCGACCGCTCGCGACGCTCCGGACGGCCCTTTTTCGCCTTTCTGCACTGCTACGAAGTGCACGAACCCTATACGCACACCCATTTCGCCGAGGGCATGCCCTCGGGAAGGCTCGCCGGGGAGTTCTCCAAGGAGATCTGGAACCGCCTGCGGAAGCGCTTTTCGGACGACGAGAAGAGCTACGCCAAGGCGATGTACGACGGCGATATCAGCTATACCGACGCCAAACTCGGAGAGTTCTTCGCCGGTTTCGAACGCTCGGGCCTGCTCGCCGACTCGATCGTCATCGTGACCAGCGACCACGGCGAGCAGTTCTGGGAGAACGGCTCCTGGGGGCATGGGCAGAACCTTCACGATCATCAGATTCACGTGCCCCTGCTGGTCTATCTGCCGGAGTCCGTGCGCTCAGACCTCGTCCGCGCCAGCCGTGCGAAGGGGAAGGGCGCGGCTCTCGTCCAGGGGACTGTCGAGGATCAGGTGGAGCTCATCGATCTCTATCCGACCCTGCTCGATCTCATCGGAGTCGGGCTCGAGAGTCCCGTGAATGGGCGGAGCTTGCGCTCCGTGCTCGAGGGCCAGGGTTCGCTCATCGCCCGCGAAGCGTTCGCCGAGCACACGAACGTGAAAGAAAACGAGCAGAAAGCGTTGCGCACTCCGCGTTACAAGTTCATTGTCTCGATTCCGCGCAAGTCCTCGGAGACTCGAGACGAGAGTTTCGAGCTCTACGATCTGAAACGCGATCCCGGCGAGCAACAGAATCTGGCGCCGGGACTGGCCGCGCGGGTGGCCGAGCTGCGAAGCCGTATCGGCAAGATCATGGACGGCAGCGACGGCACCCGGGACGAAGAGGTGCCGGCCGATATCGACGACGATCTCCGCGAGCAGCTGAAGGCGCTGGGCTATATCGGGAACTGACGCCACCCAAAATGCGTTTCCCCTGTTAGAATCAAGCGGATGGCCGACACGAGCAGACGCATCCTGATCGCCAAGCCGGGCCTGGACGGGCATGACCGGGGCGCCAAGGTGGTGGCTCGCGCGCTGCGCGACGCCGGTTTCGAGGTGATCTACACCGGCCTGCGCCAGACCCCCGAGCAGATTGCCTCGGCGGCAGTGCAGGAAGACGTCGATGCGGTGGGGCTGTCGATTCTCTCCGGCGCGCACAACCGCCTGCTCCCCGAGATCACCCGGTTGCTGCGCGAAGCGGGCGCCGAGGAGATGCTGGTGTTCGCCGGCGGAATCATCCCCGACCGGGATGTCGCGTCGTTGAAACAGGCTGGAATCGACCAGATCTTCCTCCCCGGCACGAACACGGGGGATATCGTGAAATATCTCGAACAGCGCCTCGTTCGGGCCTGAACAGAGGGCCTTCCCGGATCCCGGCCTCGCGGCCCCGGGAAAGCGACTCGGAGGAGCAATGACGAAGACGATTTTGCTGGCTGACGACAGCGTGACGATCCAGAAGGTGGTGGAGTTGACCTTCATGGACGAGGACTTTCGGGTCTCCGCGGTCTCGAACGGTGCGGAAGCGATCGCCAGCCTGAGCGAGTCGAAGCCGGATGTGGTGATTGCCGATGTGCATATGCCGGCGGCCGGCGGCTTCGAAGTCTGCAGACGCTCGAAGGAGCTCTATCCCACGGTGCCCGTGCTGTTGCTCGTGGGCACCTTCGAGGGTTTCGACTCCGACGAAGCGATGCGTTGCGGCGCCGATGGTCACCTGAAGAAGCCGTTCGATTCCCAGGAGCTCATGCGACGGGTCCGCGAGCTCTCTTCGGCGCCCTCGCGCACGCTTCCGGTGCCCGCGGCATCCTTCCATTCCGGCGCCGACGCGTTCGCTGCGCCCGTCGAAGACCTGTACGTTCCGGCGGCTCCGGCCGACGAAATGTGGGAGCCGCTCGCTGATGAGTTGCCGGCCATCGAGCTCGGAGGCGATGCTTCCGCGGCCCCGCAGTTCGAGGAGGAGCCGGCCCTCTATGGAATTGCCGAGCCGCCTGCGGAGACGACCACCCGTTTCGTGCCGATGCAGTTCACGCCTCAGCCCGTCGCGACGCCGATGGCCGCCGCGGCCGACTCGATCCTGCCGGCGACCGCCGCACCGACCGCGGCGACCTTTGTTGGCGCCGCGCTCTCCGACGCCGATGTCGATCGGATCGCCCGCCGGATGCTCGAGCTCGCTGGCGACAAGGCGGTTCGCGACGTTGCCTGGGAGGTCGTCCCCGATCTCGCCGAGGTGCTTTTGAAGAGCCGCATTCGCGAGCTGGAATCTTCTATCGACTAGCCGTACCCGGGCCGCCGCGCACTCCCAACCACGAGTCTCGCCGGCCGGTTCGATTCCGGCGTCCTCGACCGGTCGCCGCATGAGGACGACTCCGATCATCGAGATGGAAAAGCGTTTCGATCCCAAGAGCTACGAGAGCCACTGGCAGAATGAGTGGGCGGCGAAGGAGTATTTCGTCTGCGCCGTACCTGCAGATTTATCCGCTCAGGGCGCGCAGCAGCCTTACTGCATCATGATCCCGCCGCCGAACATCACGGGCAAGCTGCACATGGGGCATGCGCTGCAGTCGACCCTTCAGGACCTGCTCACGCGCTGGCGCCGGATGCAGGGCCGCAATGCGCTCTGGCTGCCTGGCACGGACCACGCCGGCATCGCGACCCAGCTCATGGTGGAACGTGACCTGGCGAAAGCGGGCCAGTCCCGCCAGGATCTCGGACGCGAACGATTTCTCGAGCGCGTCTGGGCCTGGAAGGAGCAATACCAGGGGAACATTCGCAAGCAGCTCGACCTCCTCGGCGCCTCCTGCGACTGGACGCGCGAGCGCTTCACGCTCGACGAGGGTCTTTCCCGCGCGGTGCGTGAGGCGTTTGTGCGCCTCTACGAAGAGGGACGGATTACCCGCGGTGAGTATCTCGTCAACTGGTCCACCGGACTCGACACCGCGATCTCCGACCTCGAAGTGGAGATGCGTCCGGCGAAGGACAAGTTGTGGAAGATCGCCTATCCGATCGCCGACAGTAAGGAGCGCGTCGTGGTCGCCACCACCCGCCCGGAGACGCTGCTCGGCGATACCGCGCTCGCGGTTCACCCGGACGACGAGCGCTATCGGCATCTCCTCGGAAAGCAGGCGGTGGTGCCGATCGCCGGCCGGCTGATTCCGTTCGTCGCGGACGAGTCGGTCGAGCGTGGGTTCGGAACCGGCGTCGTCAAGGTCACTCCGTACCACGACATGGCCGACTTCGAGACCGGGCGGCGGCACGGCTTGCCGGGCATTCAGGTCATCGATCGCAAGGGGTTGATGACCGCTGCCGCCGGCGCGGAATTCGCCGGACTCGACGTCGAAGCGGCGCGCGAGCTGGTGCTCGTCAAGCTGCGCGCGGCCGGGCTCCTCGTGCACGAGGAGGACTACCTCCACAACGTCGGCTTCTGTCAGCGCAGCGGAGTGCGAGTGCAGCCGCTCATGTCGACGCAGTGGTTCTGCGACGTCAGCGCGATGGCGGCTCAGGCCCTGGCCGCGCAGCAGGACGGCCGACTGGAACTGGTGCCTGCCTCCTGGGGAAAGACCTGGGAGCACTGGTTGCAGAATATCCGGCCCTGGTGCATCTCGCGCCAACTCTGGTGGGGGCATCAGATTCCGGCCTGGTACGACGAAGCGGGGCGTTGCTTCGTCGCGCGCTCCCGGGAGGAGGCCGCCGCGCAGGCGGGCCACGACCGGCTGACCCAGGACGGCGATGTGCTCGACACCTGGTTCTCATCCGCGCTCTGGCCATTCTCGACCCTTGGCTGGCCAGAGAAGACCGCCGATCTCGCATACTTCTATCCGACTTCGGTGCTCATCACCGGCTTCGATATCCTCTTCTTCTGGGTGGCGCGGATGGCGATGATGGGACTGCACTTCACCGGCCAGAGTCCGTTCGCGCGTGTCCACCTGACCGGTCTGGTTCGTGACGCCGAAGGCGTCAAGATGTCGAAGACGAAGGGCAACGTGCTCGACCCGGTGGACCTCGTCGAAGAGTATGGCGCCGACGCGGTTCGCTTCACTCTGGCCTTGCTGGATAGTCCGGGACGCGACATTCCGCTCGATCCCGAGCGCATGGCGGGATACAGGGCCTTCGGCAACAAGATCTGGAATGCCACGCGCTTCGCGCTCTCGAAGGTCGGCGATACGCAGGTGCCGACCTCGATCGGCTATGCGCGCCTTGCCTTGCCGGAGCGCTGGATCCTCTCGCGCCTCTCGGAGACAGCGGCGAGCGTCGATGCGGCGCTGGAAGAGTTTCGCTTCGACATCGCCTGCAGGGATCTCTATCATTTCTTCTGGAGCGATTTCTGCGACTGGTATATCGAGATGGCGAAGTCGGGTCTCGATCCTGGAGGCGAAAGGCTGCTGGTAAAGGAAGTGCTGCTTCTGACGCTCGATCGAGCTTTGCGGCTCCTGCACCCTGTCATGCCTTTCCTGACCGAAGAGCTGTGGCAGAAGCTTCCCGGTCATGAGGCGATTCATCCGCAGACGATCTGTCTCTCCGCTTATCCAGCGCCTGAGGCTGCCTGGATCTTGAGCTCAGCGGAAACCGAAGAGATGGTCCGCTTTCGGGAGACCGTGACGATTGTTCGCAACGAACGGGCTGACAGGAAGCTGACGCACCGAGACAAGGCGGAGCTGTACCTGCAGTCGGCCAAGAGCGAGGTTCCTCACTCTGAAGTCGACGCCATTCGGTTCCTGACGTCGGAAAGTGTGCAGCGCCTGCTGTCTTCCATGGCCGGAATCCGAAAGGTGCTCGTTGCGGAGCCTCCTCCGGGCGTGGCGAACAGGCACATTCGCGACGGTGTGTCGCTCTCGGTGCGTTTCGACGTCGTCGTCGAGGCGGTCGATCCGGAGAAGCTTCGGCTCGAGCTCACGAAATGCGAGGAGAACATCGTCAAGGTGCGTGCCCGGCTGGAGAGCGCCGAGTTCGTGGCCAAGGCGCCGGAGGCGGTCATCGCGGGAGCAAGGAAGAATCTCGAGACGCTTGAGTTGGAGCGAGCGCGATTGCGAGCCGTCCTTGAAATGGACTCCCAAGCGGGCTGATTTGGATTCCCGGCGCTCCAATCCGACGGTCGAGGAGCTCTGCCAGGAGTGGCAGCGCGGCCTCGGCGGTGCGCCGGGTTCGCCGCTGAGCGGCATCTTTCTTTCCCGAGTCGACTCGACGCAACGGCTGGCACGCACGCTTCTCGACCAATGCGTCCACGAGGACGAAGGGCCGCTGCCGTTCGTGGTTACAGCGCTCGAACAGTCGGCGGGACGCGGTCGCAAGGGGCGGGACTGGTGGAGCCCAGCGGGCAGCGGTCTCTACTCCAGCCTTGTCATTCCGGTTCCGGAGAGCGCGAGGTTGCAGGAGTTGCCGATGCGGACCGCGGTGGCGCTCGCGGAATTCGCGAGCACGAAGATCGGCGGCGACTGCCGGATCAAGTGGCCCAACGACCTCGTCGTCGGACGGCACAAGCTCGGCGGCATTCTGGTCGACGCGGTCACGCCGCCGAGTCCGGCCGATTCCTGGGCGGTCGTCGGCTTCGGCCTGAACTACCGGACGCCCGACGCCGCCGTGCTGCCCGAGGCCACCTCGGTTTTCGAGGAGGCTGTTCGCGCACGCGTCGAAGCGCCGTCCTTCGTTCCCTGGGTGATCGAGGGAATCAGCGCTGTCTGGGAGGCGCTCCACAGCGTCGAGACGGACTGGGTCCAGCGCTTCGCGCTGCTCTCCGCTCACCGCCAGGGTGAAACGATCCGGTTCGGGCTCGAAGGGGAAGCCGTCGAGGGTGTCTTTGGCGGTTACGACGAGCACGGTTTTCTCAGGCTCGAGACCGCGTCGGGAATTCGTCTGATTCGATCGGGGGAGATCTACTCGTGGTGAGCGCGCGAAAGGCATCTGAAGTCCTGGTCGTCGTCGATGTCGGCAACACCAACACCGTCTTCGGGATCTATCGCGGCGACGATCTGGTGGCCGACTTCCGTCTCTCGACCGATACCGAGCGCACCGCGGATGAATACGGCGCGATGCTTCTGCCGCTTTTCGGACGCGCCGGAATCGACCCGGCGTCGGCTTCCGCCGTCATCGTCTCGTCGGTGGTGCCGCCGCTCAACACGACGCTCTCCCGCCTCTCTGCGGAGTTCTTCGGGCGGCCGCCGCTTTACGTTGAACCCGGCATTCGCACCGGTATGCCGATCCGCTACGACAATCCGGC
>JBDSRU010000091.1:0-5192 GCA_039929145.1 Thermoanaerobaculia bacterium | reverse complement strand
AGTCCGACCTCGGTCCAGGACTCCCCGTCCCAGCGCGCAAGATTGTTCGCTGTCGCGCCGCCGGCCCGGTCGAAAAGTCCCGCCGCGAAGAGCACCTCTCCCGAGCCCTCGTCGAAAGTGGAGAGCGAGCGAACGATCGGCTGTACCTTGTAGTCGAAACCGCCGCCGACATCTGCCCAGCCGGCGCTCGTCCAGCGCGCGATCTGCGCCCGTGTGCCCTGACTCGCGGAGTTGAAGTCTCCCGCCACGAAGATCTCCGCGCCGACACCGTCATCGAACAAGGTCGCTGTGAAGACATTGCCAGCGAGCGTCGCCTCGGTCCCCACCCAGGGCGTCGTGATCTCACCGAAGCCACACCGCTTCTTGAGAGTAATGGCTCCCACGGCGTTCGCTCCCGCCGCCAGGGGAGTGAAGTCGTTCAGAAAGCCGACATAGGGCTTGAACGAGACCGAGATTCTGGCCGTGAGGTCGATCGGACTCAGGCTGGCGAGGTTGACCGGCCCGAGTGAAAAAGAGCCGTCGACGGCCGAGGTCGCGAAGGGGGTGGCCGTGTGCAAGAGCTCCACTCGGGCGCCGCCAGCCGGAGATCCATCCTCGAAGCGGGTGGTGCCGGTGAACGTCACCGAGTACGACGGCGTTGCTGTCACATTGAAGCTCACTACCGCGGCCGAAGAACTGTTCCCCTGCAGATCCCGAATCGTCGCTGAGAGCGCAATCGCGCCTGCCGGGAGGTCCATCAGCGGCACGCAGACGGCGGTCGAAACACTCGGCTGGCATTCGATCGCCAAACTCGTGCCCTGGACGACGATTGCGAGCGACGCCGTGTCGATGCCGGAACCGGCGTCGCTGTAGGTGAACCGCACTGCAGGGCGCGCCGCGACTCCTGTCGCGCCTTCGAGCGGCTCGGTGATCGCGAGCGCCGGTGGAACAAGGTCCTCGACAACAAGGCTTCGGGTCACCGGCAAGCTGGTGTTGCCGGCCAGGTCGCGAATCGTCGCCGTGAGCGTGACGGCTCCGCCACTGAGCGGCTGGAGCAACGTGCAGTTGGCGGTGTCCGCGGTGTACGAACACGACGTCGCAAGAGGCGTACCGCCCTGAGTGAGAACAATGGATCCCATCTGCACGCCCGATCCGAAGTCACCGTATCCGAACGTGAGTGGAGGCGTCGGGCTCCCCGGCACCGAGCCCGCAGGTGGCGCCACGAACGCCAGGTCGGGCGGCGTGGAATCGGCACAAGTCAGCGGTCGACGCAGCCGGGCGACGCGAGTCGAGGTCACGCCATTGGCCGTCGAAAAGGCACCGCCGATGTAGAGCGACGATTCCTTCCCGGGCAGGGTGCCGGGAACGTCGGCCAGAGCGTTGCCATTGAGGCCCGATCCGACCGGCGCCCAGGCGATCGTGTTCCAGCGTGCGAGTCGATTGAATGCCGTTCCGGACACTGTCGTGAAGGAACCCGCCGCATAGAGCGCGGAGCCCGACCCATCGTCGAAGGTGGCCAGCGCGTTGACCTGGGTCCCCAGACCGATGCCCAATCCGGCCCACGCCGCGCCGTCCCAACTGGCGATGCTGTTGACCGTCGCGCTCCCGGCGGTCGTGAACCTGCCGGCGGCGTAGAGCTTGAGCCCGCTCCCGTCGTTCCAGGGCAAGAGCGAATTCACCTGGATCGGCGAGCCTCCGGCAACACCGGTGCCGACGGCAGACCAGGCGGAGCCGCTCCAGCGCGCGATGCGATTGGCGGTGATCGATCCTCCGGCCTGGGTGAACAGGCCGCCCGCGTAGAGCTTGTTTCCCGAGCCGTCATTGTGGGCGACAAGAGCACGCACCTCGCCGTTCAAGCCGCTCGAAACAGCCTGCCAGGCGGTGCCGCTCCACTTCGCCAGCCTGTTGAAGGTGATGGAGTTCGCTGTCGTGAAGCTACCGCCTGCGTAGAGCTTCGCGCCGCTGCCATCGTCGAAGACCGCCAGCGCATAGACCTGGGCAGCGAGGCCCAGCCCGACCTGGGTCCAGGCCGAGCCCGTCCACTTGCCAACGTACTTGACCGAAGTCGCACCGGAGGTGGTGAAGTTTCCCCCTGCGTAGAGCTTCGCGCCGGTTCCGTCGTCGAAGACCACCAGCGAGTCGACGGTGGGCGTCGTGCCGCCACCCAAGCCGCTGCCCAAAGCCGTCCACTGAGTGCCGTCCCACTTGGCGACCCGGTTGACCGTGACGCCACCGGCGGTCGTGAAGGTGCCCGCCACGTAGAGCGCCGGTCCGCTACCGCTGTCGAAGACCACCATCGACCGCACGTCGCCGTTGAGCGCACTGGCGGGGAAGTCTCCGGCGGCGAAGTCGGCCGGGCAGGCGTAGTCGACATACCTGTCTCCCATGTCGTAGGTCTGGCCCGGCGTGCCCCCCCAGGATTGCGCCGAGTAGATTCGCCCAGAGGCGGTCGTCTTCTGGAAGACGATGAGGATGTTGCTTCCGGCCGGGGCGAACGTCGCCGCAGGGGTCAGGAACGTGCCGTCAGCGGCAGTTGTCGTTCGCGCGATCGAATCGGCAAAGACGACGACCTCGAGCCCCGCCACCGGCCGCGAGTCGGGGAAGAGCACCCGGCCCTGAAACGCGACTTCGGTGCCGTTCAAGAGGCTTGCGACCGAGACCATCGAGACAGCGCGCGCTCCCGGACCGGCCCGGTGAGCAGGAACCTGGATCGCGCCGGCTCCACCCACAAGCTCGAAAGCGATCGCCGTGATCGATTCGTCCGGCTCGGTCTCGAAAACGACCTGGGGAACTCCGTCCAGACCGAGGCGAAGGACCTGCCGCTGCGTCCCGACCCAGAGCGCACCGTCGCGCGAGTCGCTGCTGACGGCACGAACCCCTCCACGGTTCTCTGGCAGCGTCAAGTCGACGGAAATGCGCCCGGCCGTGTCGACCCGCAGAAGGCGATTCGAAGTACCGGCCCAAGCCCCCCCGAAGGCGTCGCAGCGCGTCCAGACAATTCCCGAGAGTTCCATTCGAGTGGAGCTCCGCGCCGGATTTTCGTGCTCCCAGTGCATCCCATCGGCGATCGCAACCAGTCGACCGCCATCGATCGGGTCGACGCACTCCCGGGCTTCGAGGAGCGCGCGCCGATGGGTGGAGAGCACCTCCGGGCGACTCTCCAGGAGTTGGCCCATTCCGGAGAATCGCTCGACGAGCCCGGCGGCAACAACCTGGACTCCCGCAGAATCCAGGTCGAGAAAAAGGCCGGAGCCTGCCGCGCTCGGCGCGAAGGCAGATACGGACTCCGAGGCCGCGACCGCGCGAAGGTCGAGCCTTTCCAGGCCCTCGTCGCGCAGAATCCACAGGGAACTCCCGGCCTTGTCCACCGCCATCGACCGGACAGGCTCGCGGCTCGCCTCTTCGAAGACGGAGGCACCGCTAGATAGACCGACCCCGACGATGTGGTGGCTCGTCGCGATCCAGAGCCTCGCCTCATCGGCCGAGTGCTCTACCGGCTCCGAGCCGCTCGCCATCAAACAGGTGCTGAGGAAGGCGGAGACTGCGACGAACGCGAAAGCGAACTTCTTCTTCACAAGACACTCCCTCAGGACTTCATCGGGTCGGCGCTCCAGCGCGACCCCTGGCAATTTGCCGGGTAACTGGAATTGGGATCCGCGTCAGGACCTGCGTGTAGATGCGCTCCAAGCTAGCACGAGTGCAAGGAGCGTCCCGCACGGTCCGAGATGACGCGGAATGAGGGACTCCATTCGCCAGAAATGACTCGTGGTGACGCCTGCGTTTCTTCGCTTGGGACCTGTGAGAACGGCGGGAAATGGGCTTCCTGAAGCAAACTCTTCCACCCGTCCGCGGTGGTCTTCTACGACTCCGGTGTCTGTCGGGAGTCACCCGGTTCTTCGGGTGGACCTGCGGGCAAACTTTGCCAAAGTCCAAAGCTGTTGCCTTCGGGATCGAAGAAGCGGGCAAAGCGGCCGCCGGCGATGACCCTCGGCGCTAGTGCCACCGAACCGCCGTGGGCGACGATGCGCGCCAGAGCGTTCTCGAGCGTTTCGCCCTCGATCCGGATCATCACCGTCAGACGGTCGACCAGGCCGCTGCCGTCGGGACGGAGGATGCCGCCACCCGGTGGCTCCGCGGACGGCGGCGGAATCAGGCGGACATACTCCGGCCCCTCCCACGGCACCGACAACGATTGCCAGCCGAAGACCTCCTCGAAAAAGGTCGCGAGGGTCGCCGGGTTCGAACCCGGGATCTCGAAGAAACTCAACGTCGCGCGGCGCATCAGCGCCGTCTTGGGCAGGCGGGAAATCTCGCCAAGTCGGAAGCCATCGTGCCGGCGAGAATACCCTCCCCGGCGCCCCCGGAGCATCGACCGCTGAGGGACCTCCGGCGGGCGTATGCTGGCCAGGCGTCTGCGCACAACTCTTGCCGGAGGGATCTGCCATGAAGAACCGGGTTCTGCTCGCCGCTCTGCTGCTGACCTCGACGCCGCTCTTCGCCGGAAATCTGCTGACCAATGCGACCTTCCCCACCGATCTCTCGGGCTGGGACTATGTCGGTGCCGCGACCTGGAACTCGAGTGATGCGCTGACCCAGGCCAGCTCGGGATCGCTCGTCGGAACGAACAACGCCGCTTCGCCCTTCACCTATGTCACTCTGCTCATCTCCACCTGCCTGCCGGTCACCGGCGGTGCGGCTTTCGACGGCAGTCTGGACTCCCGGATTCCCGCCGGGCAGGGAGTGACCGCGACAGCCAGCATCGAGATCGCCTGGTACGGCGCCGGGGGCTGCTCCGGCATCCACTACCTCGGTTCGAACATCCTCGTCGCCAGCAGCGACGCCGACGGCGTCTGGCATCGCTCCGAGGCGAGCTCCGCGGTCCACGCGCCGGCGCTCGCTGCCTTCGCGACGGTTCGCCTGACACTCTCCAAGACTGAAGCCGGCGGCATCGCGACCGCCTACTTCGACAACGTCGTGTTCAAGCCGCAGGGAACTTGCGGCTCCCTCCCCGACCGGCTCTGCCTGAACAACAACCGCTTCCAGGTGACCAGCACCTGGGAGAACTACGCCGGCCAGAGCGGTGTCGGACTCGCGCAGGCGATGACCGCCGAAACGGGATACTTCTGGTTCTTCAGCGCCGCGAACGTCGAAGTCGTCGTCAAGGTGATCAACGGCTGCAGCTTGAACTCGAACTACTGGATCTACGCCGGTGG
>JBDSRU010000090.1:0-3236 GCA_039929145.1 Thermoanaerobaculia bacterium | reverse complement strand
CGGCGGCGGTGAAGTGGCAGAGCGGCGAGCGCACCGGACGAATCTGGGAGGGTGACGCCTCCGTCTGGACCGGACGCGACGAGGCGCATTGGCTCGGTTGGCTCGATGCTCCCGAGCGCGAAGTGGCGCGGCTCGGCGAGTACTCCGAGCTGGCGAGCGTCGCGGCTCGCAAGGGGGTTCGCGATGTGCTGCTCCTCGGCATGGGCGGCTCTTCGCTCGGAGCTGAAGTGCTCCGGCAATCTTTCGCCAGCGTGCCGGACGCACCGCGTCTGCACGTCCTCGACTCGACGCACCCCGACCAGGTGAGAGCTTTCGCGGAGGAGGTCGATCCGCGGAGCTCCTGGGTCGTCGTGGCCAGCAAGTCCGGATCAACGGTCGAGCCCAACCTGCTGCTCGCCTACTTTCTGGAGCGCTTCACTGCGGAGTTGGGCGAGGACGCGGCAGCGCGGTTCATCGCGATCTCGGATCCAGGATCCTCGCTCGACAGCCTGGCGCGCGAGAAGCGCTTCCTGGCTCTGGTGCCGGGGGAGCCGACGATCGGCGGACGGTTCTCGGCCCTCTCCCCATTCGGTCTGGTGCCGGCGGCGCTCCTCGGGCTGGACCTGCGGCGCTACGTCGAACGCGCCGCGGAGTTGGCGGCTGACTGCCGCGAGAAGGAGATCGGGAAGAATCCCGGCGTCGCTCTCGGTCTCGCGCTCGCCGTCGCGGCTGAGGCCGGACGGAACAAGCTGACCCTCGTGCTCGCGCCCGAGATCGCCGCGCTCGGGGCGTGGCTGGAACAGCTGGTGGCGGAGTCGACCGGCAAGCTCGGGCAGATGATCCTGCCGGTCGACGGCGAGCTGCTCGCGCCGCCCGCTTGGTACGGCAAGGACCGCCTGTTCGTCGTGGTGCGCTACGCCGGGCGGCTCAGCGAGGCTCAGGAGGCGTCGGTCGCGGCGCTCCTGCTCGCCGGTCTTCCGCTCGTCGAGCTCGACTGCGCTGATCTGGCCTCGCTCGGCGCCGAGGTCTTCCGCTGGGAGTTCGCGACCGCAGTCGCCGGCGCCTGGCTGCACCTGCACCCGTTCGACCAGCCGGATGTCGAAGCGGCGAAGGTAGCGGCGCGAAAGCTGACCGAGCAGGTCGAGGAGACCGGCGCGCTGCCTCCGGAGGCGCCGTTCTACGCCGAGCACGGTGTCGAGCTCTTCGCGGATGTGGACGAAGCTGCGGCGCTCTTTCTTGCCGCCGACGAACGCTCGCTGCGCGGACTCCTGGCCGCCCACCTCGACCGTGCGCGGCCCGGCGATTACGTTGCCCTCTGCGCTTTTCTCGAGATGAGCGCGGCGAACCAGGCTGTCATGGCCGAGCTGCGCAACGCCGTCTCGCAGGTGACCGGCGTCGCCACGACGCTCGGCTTCGGCCCCAGATTCCTGCATTCGACCGGCCAGGCGCACAAGGGCGGCCCGGCGACCGGCCTGTTCCTCCAGTTCACGGACAAACCCGCAGCGGATCTCGCGGTTCCGGCGCGCCGGCTGACTTTCGGCCAGGTCATCGCCAGTCAGGCCCGCGGCGATCTGGAAGTCCTCACCGCTCGCGGCCGCCGAGCCCTGCGGATCCACTTCGCCATGGGAGCGGAAAAGGGTTTGCGGCGCTTGCTGGGCGCGTTGGCGTGACGTAGACCTGAAGCCCATTGCGGAATCGGCAAGAGCCGCCGGGCACGGCTGAAGCCGTCGCCGCGAGGCGTCAGATTTCGACGACCTCCCTGAGATCCGGCTCTTCGGTCCCTTCGAGAAGCAGCTCGGCCGCGATCGCCCGGCGGAGGTCCTCGAGAGTCTCCATGGCAGCGCGGTAGTCCTTGTCCGTCTGGTGGTCGGGATGGACGGCGCTCAGCGCCGTGACGAGTTCGCGTTCGACTTCCCGCAGGCCGGCGAGTCCATCTTTGTGGCCTTCGCGGATCGCATGGTCCACATGGTTCGTGACAGTGCTCAGGATGGCGATTTCGGTCGGCGGCATGGTGCAGAGCTCCTCGAAGGAAGTCGACCCTGCATGCGATTGCCAGTTCCGTGCCCGGTCGCTCCCTCCCGCAAGGGCACCCCAGAGGCCGGAATGCCGCGCTCCCGTGGTCGCCGGCTCGCTGCCGGGGCTTGCGCTGGTCGGGCGATTGCAGAAACGACGGATGGCCTGTAGAAACGGTCTGCATGCAGGCGAGTCCGGCAGGCTCTGGCTGCAGCGTCAGGGCGGAACCGGCGCTGAAGTCGCCAGCCAGCGCGAGAGCTGGTCGTAGACCACCGGGTGGTCGAGCAGGTCGAGGTGGCCGATTCCGTGGACGATCAGGCAGCGCTCTTCAGGCATGGCGAGCGCGCGAGACGAATCGGGATCCTTGCCCAGCGCGCTCGCCAGTGGAACAAGGCCGTCACCGAGCACGGTTTTCACGGTCGACAGCGGATGAAAGGCCCGTGCCGGGGACATACGCCGGTCGAGGGTCGCGGCGATCGCATAGCAGCACACCCCCAGCGGAAGGGGGACCGCGCCGCCCCGGCCGCCTGGAGATGTTTGTGAGTCCTCTGGCGATCGCGGCAGGATCTGACCGAAGCGCAGATCGGTGATGCCGGCGCTCCGGATCCGGCCCAGACGAGCGAAGGCGGCCGTATAGGACGAGCCGTCGAGCGCCATCGTCAACCATTTGCCGCCACGCTCGAGCGGCGCTCCCTGGTGCGGAGTGCCGAGGAAGACGATCCGGCTGACAAGGTGGCGCCAAGCCAGGTCCTCCAGCTCGGCGAAGTGACAGGCGCTGCGCATGACGAGCCCACCCATGCTATGGGCGACGACGGTGATCTCCTCCACCGGCTCGCCCCAGGCGGCGACGAGGGCCTCGAGCCTGAAGGCCAGCTCGCGACCGTTGGCCGCGATCGCGCGGCCGGAGTTGTAGTGCAGGTAGGCCGGGGTGAAGCCGATCTCCGAGGCGAGGCGGCGGCCGTGGTCGTGACCCTTGCGCAGCCAATGCAGATCGCTTCTGCAGAGGCCGTGGACGAGGAGGAGCATCCGGCTGCCCCTCTCTTCTCGCGGGTCGAGCTCGTGCCCGTCCCGACGGAACGCCATCGGGATGGCGAGTGGGTTACGGCTCGCCTCGAGGTGGTCGCCCAGTACGCCGTTGAGCGCTGCGAGCACCGCGTCGCGGTGCGGCGACAGCGCCGTGGGAGCGCTCGGCGAGTGCGCGGCGTCGGCGAGCAGGAGGGGTTCCAGCCGGGCAAGTCCGCCAT
>JBDSRU010000089.1:0-7982 GCA_039929145.1 Thermoanaerobaculia bacterium | reverse complement strand
AGCGGGTCGAGCTTCAGCAAGTCCTTGAGCGCGACCGCCTGCGGCATCTCGAGCATCCGCCGCAGCTCTTTCGCCCGATTCCGGACTTCTGGCCCGGTGAGCTGCTCGGCGAGCCGCTCGCGCGTCGGCGCGTCGAGAAAGAGGACCGCCTTGGGCAGGAACTCACGCAGCAGATCCTCGGGCTCCCCGATCCGGGACTCGACTGCACGGAAAAACTCGGTGGATGAGGTCATGCGCGCCGCGAGGTCGTCGGCCAGCGCTTCGTAAGGGTCGAGCGGCGCGTCCTCCGGAATCCGGATGCCGACGACGAAATAGTCGACGTTGCCGAACTGCTCCAGAGTCTCGCGGAAGGTGACGACTCCGGCATTCCTGGTCGGCAGCAGGTGCAGGACGTCGGGATCGAACCGCAGCCTGGAGGCGAGCGCCGCGCTCAGGGCGACGACCAGAAAGAACAGGACGAAGACGAGCTTGTAGCGCCGGCCGGCGAAGAGAATCAGCCGCTCGAGCGGACCGCCGCGCGACCTCAAACGTTCACCGGCGGCGGAGCGGGCGGGCGAGGTCCGGCCGCCGCTCTGCCGAGTCGGCTCCAGTAGCGGGCGAAGTACTCGAATCCGGAATAGAGGGTGACGACGACCGCGATCCAGAGCGAAATCGGCGCGAGATGGGAGAACTCGCCGAGTTGGGTATAGATGATGAGCAGCGAGATCGCGACGATCTGGGCGCCGGTCTTGACCTTGCCCGACACCCCCGCGGGAATCACGATCTGTTCCGCGGCGGCGTGGCTGCGCAAGGCGTTGACCGCGAACTCACGCGCCAGGATGGTGACCACCATCCACGAGGGCGTGACCCGCGGGTCGAGCTCCACCAGGGAAACGAAGGCGGCTGCGATCAGGATCTTGTCCGCCGCCGGGTCGAGCAGCTGTCCGAAGCGGCTCACCAGATTCCATCGCCGCGCAAAGTAACCGTCGAGGAAATCGGTCAGCGCCGCGAGCAGAAAAAGGCCGAGACCGACGAACTCCCTGCCGTCGAACTTGGTCAGCAACACGACGACCAGGATCGGGACGAGCAGAATCCGGATGGAGGTCAGAATGTTGGGAAGATTCGACATCCGGGGAACGGGAACGGTCGCGACTAGGGACGGGCGATGCTGGATGTGGTCAGCCGAACCTGGTTGTTGGCGTCGCGCGTGATGAAGACCCGGCTGCCGTCGAGGCCGGCCTCGCTGCCGTCGAACATGTTCAGGATGCGTTGCACGTAGGCCCGGGTCTCCTCGTAGGGCGGGATGCCGCCGTACTTGGCCACCGCTTCCGGACCGGCGTTGTAGGCCGCCAGGGCGAGCTCGAGAGCGCCGAACCGATCGATCATCTTGCGCAGGTAGCTCGTTCCTCCGCGCAGGTTCTGCTCGGTGTCCCAGGGATCGGTCACCGCGAGGTCGCTCGCCGTGCCCGGCATGAGCTGCATCAGGCCGATGGCGCCCTTGTTCGAGCGCGCGTTGCGGTTGTAACCGGATTCGACCTGCACCAGCGCCTGCACCAGCCGCGGCTCGAGATCGCGCTCCACCGCATGGCGCCCGATCGCCTCCGCGAGGGCCGCGTCCGGCACCGCGAGCAGTCGGTCCGAGAGGCGCCGCGTTCGCGATTCGGAGGGTTCGGCCACGATGACCTTCATGCCGTCCTCGCGCACCTGGATCGTCGTCTCGCCGCCGAAGACCGGAGGCAAGACCGCGAACAAGAGGAGGATTCCCAGTTCGGAGCGCATACGGATCACCAGATATTACTCCCCTAGCGGCCGGCCGTCGAAATGGCCTCTTCGGCTCAGGTTCCGCTGCCTGCCAGCTCGGCTACCGCCCGGGCGACACCGGCAAGCGCCTCGGGCAGCCGCTCAGGCTCCTTGCCGCCCGCCTGGGCGAAGTCGTCCTTGCCACCGCCGGAGCCTCCGACAAGCCCTGCAAGGGCCTTGAGGAGCTTGCCGGCGGGAACCCTCGCCTTGATGTCGTCGGTCACGGCCGCGACCAGTGACACCTTGCCGTCACCACGGGTGCCGAGAACGACCACTCCCGAGCCGAGCCGCGAGCGCAGCAAGTCCGCCATGTTGCGGAGCTCCGCCGGCGGGGCGGCAGGGACTTCCCGCGCCACGATCCGGATGCCCGCCACGACCTGTTCCTCCATCGCGGAAGCGCTCCCCGAGACCATCTGCACCCGCAGCCGGGCGAGCTCCGCATCGCGCTCGCGGATTTCGCGCTTGAACTTCGCGACCTCACCCTCGGCATGTCCCGGGGCGGCTCCCAGGGCCGTCTCGACTGCGGCGAGCTCACCGTCGCGCTGACGCAGGAAGCGCAACGCGCCTTCACCGGTGAGCGCCTCGATCCGGCGGACCCCCGAGGCCACGCCGCGCTCGCTGCGCAGCACGAAGGCCCCGATCTCTCCGGTATTCGCCACATGGCAGCCGCCGCAAAGCTCGAGCGAGAAGCCGGGGACCTCGACCGTGCGCACGCGGTCGCCGTACTTCTCGCCGAAGAGTGCCATCGCCCCCGCCGCGACCGCCTCCTTCACGTCGCGATCGGCGGTGATACGCGTCGGCACGGCCTTCAGCACCCAGGTATCGACCAGTTCCTCGACGCGCCGCCGCTCGTCCTCGGTGAGCGGCTTGCCGTAGGTGAAGTCGAAACGTAGGTGCTCAGGCGCGACGAGCGATCCGGCCTGCCGGACACCGTCGCCCAGGACATTGCGTAAGGCGGCGTGCAGCAGGTGCGTCGCGGTGTGATTGCGCTGTGTCGAACGGCGGAACTCTTCAGAAACAAAAAGCTCCAGTAATGGGAAAGGCCAGCGGATCGCCCCCTCGATGACCCGCACCCAGTGCAGAACACGCCCCGCGTTGTCCTTGGTGGTGTCTTCGACCAGGGCGCGTCCGCCGGGCCAGCGAACCTCGCCCTGATCACCGACTTCACCGCCGCTTTCGGCGTAGAAGACTGTACGGTCGAGCACGAGAACGCCCGACTCGCCCTCGGCGATCTCCTGAACGAGCTCCGCCGAGCTGATGGTTTCGCCTGGGCCGGGTGACTGCTCCGTACCGCCCACCGCCGCGACGACTTTCACTCCCTTTACTGAAAGCTTTTCATAGCCTTCAAACGTCGTCGGTGTCTGGGCCTCGGGAATCTTCGCCAGAGCGAGATCGACGAACTGCTTCCCGCGCAGCGCCGAGCCGGTGGCGGCGCGGGAACGCTCGCGCTGGCCGGCGATGGCCGCTTCAAATCCGGCCTCGTCCACGGCGAAGCGCTCTTCCTCGGCGATCTCGCGCAGCAGCTGGATCGGCAGCCCGTAGGTGTCGTAAAGACGGAAGACCTGCTCGCCGGCGAGCTGCTTGCGGCCGCCGCGCTTGGCCTCTTCGATCTCCTCCTGCACCATCCGCGAACCGATCGCGACCGTCTCGAGGAACTTCTCCTCCTCCGCCCGGATGGTCGCCGTAGAGGCCGCCTGGGTCGCCCGGAGCTCGGGGTAGGCCCCCGCCATCGCCTCGTCGACGATCGGCAGAAGACGACAGAGAAACGGCTCCTCGAAGCCGAGGCGCATGCCGTGACGCACCGCGCGCCGCAGCAGGCGTCGAAGCACGTAGCCGCGCCCGTCGTTCGTCGGAATGACGCCGTCGGCGAGCAGGAACGCCGTCGCGCGCAGGTGATCCGCGATCACCCGCAAGGAGGTGTCGTGCTCGGCATTTCGCCCGTAGGCCTTGCCGGCGAGCGTCGCCGCGCCGGCGAGAATCGGCTGAAAGAGGTCGGTGTCGTAGTTGGAGTCGACGCCGGCGACCACCGCCGAGACCCTTTCGAGCCCGGCGCCGGTATCGATCGACGGCTTGGGAAGCGGCGTCAGCGCACCGCCCGCGACACGTTCGTACTGCATGAAGACCAGATTCCAGATCTCGAGGTAACGGCCGCTCTCGGTGCCCTCGTCCCAGCCGACCTGCGGCAGGCCGGGGCTGCGGTCGACATAAATCTCGCTGCACGGGCCGCACGGTCCGGTCTCGCCCATCGCCCAGAAGTTGTCCTTCTCGCCGCAGCGCACGATGCGCTCCGCGGGCAGGCCGGAGATCTTCCGCCAGAGCTCCGCCGCTTCGTCGTCCTGCTCGTAGACGGACGCGAAGAGGTGGGCGGGAGGAAGGCCCCAGACGCCGGTGACCAGCTCCCAACCAAACTCGATCGCCTCCGCCTTGAAGTAGTCGCCGAACGAGAAGTTGCCGAGCATCTCGAAGAAGGTGTGATGGCGAGGCGACGGCCCGACGTTCTCGAGGTCGTTGTGCTTGCCGGAGACCCGCAGGCACTTCTGGACCGTCACGGCACGCGGAAAGTCAGGCTTGGCGGCGCCGGTAAAGTAGTCCTTGAACTGCACCATGCCGGCGTTGGTGAACAGCAACGTCGCGTCGCCATGCGGCACCAGCGGCGAGCTCGCCACCGGACGGTGTCCGCGTTCGCGGAAGTAGTCGACGAAACTCTGGCGGATCTCGGAGCTGCGCGTGGATTTCACTTGGGAACACTCTCGCAAGAAAGCGGAAGGTGGTCCTGCCTTCCAGTTCAGCCTTCGGGCGCCAGCTCCTCCTCCTCGGCGGAGTCGAGCGGAGCCATCTCTTTTAGAACCTTGAAGATAGCATTACTCGTGAAGCCCCGGCGAGAGAGGTGCCGGGCGAGCGCGGAGCTGTCGTCACGGCTTCTGGACCGCCACCGCCGGGCCGCCTCACGCGCCGCTTCTAGATCTGCGTCGGCGGTGAGATCGGCCAGCGCCGAATGGATAGCGGCCTCGGGGGCGCCACGGCGCCCCAGCTCCTGGGCCACCCGCATCCGCCCCCACCCCTTGCGCCGGGCGACGGTTTCGACGAACGACCGCGCCAGCGTCTCGTCGTCGAGCAGACGTAAATGAACCAGTCTGTCGAGCACCTCCGCGATCTCGCCGCGCTCGTAACCAGCCCGGGTGAGCTTGACCTCGAGCTCGCGCCGGAAGTGCGGCCTGCCGGCAAGAAGCTGCGCCGCCTTGTCGCCGGCCGCCGGACGCTCGGCGGGAGAGGACGCGACAGAGTCCGGCGAGGCGTCTGCCGGCTCCTCCGTCTCCTCGATACTCCCCGGCCGTGACCGCTTCCAGGCGCTCAACGGCGAGCCCTAGGAGCTCTTCAGCTTGCGGACGATGCGTTGGAACGGCGAGTCGACGTCGAGGCGGCGCACGACCAGAGTGCCGGTGACACGCTCGGTCTGCGCCCACTGCAGGAGGTTCGAAGCCGGAAATGCGGCCAGCCGGCCGGTGAACTCCATGGATGGATCCTAGCCCGTCTTCCGGCGGTGGGTCGTCCCGTCCACCGCGCGTCGACGGACCGGCCTCAGCGCTTGGGACCCTCGATGCGCTCGATCTCGAACGCCGACTCCTCCGTCGGACTGAACGAGCCCGGTGCATCGAGCGACGACTCCATCTGCTCGCGCGAGGCGTCGGCGGTGAACTGGACACCCTGGATCTTGAGCTTGAACTCGTCGGGATTCGAGGCGCGCCGGATCGCCTCTTCCAGCGTGATGAGCCCGGCCTTGTAGAGCTGATAGAGCGACTGGTCGAACGTCTGCATGCCGTACTGGCTGGTGCCGAGCGCGATCTGCTCGCGGATGTACTTGGTCTTTTCCTTGTTCTCGATGCAATCCCGGATGTAGGGAGTGACGATCATGACTTCCGCCGCCGGCACGCGTCCACTGCCATCGGCGCGCGGCAGGAGGCGCAGCGAAATGACCGCCTTCAGGACCTGACCGAGCTGGATCCGGATCTGCTTCTGATGGTGCGGCGGAAAGACGGCGATGATCCGGTTGATCGTTTCGGTCGCGTCCAGGGTGTGCAATGTCGAAAAGACGAGGTGACCTGTCTCGGCCGCGAGCAACGCGGTTTCGATCGTCTCGTAGTCGCGCATTTCGCCGACCAGGATGACGTCCGGATCCTGGCGCATCGCCGAGCGCAGGGCGCCGGAGAAAGTCCGCGTGTCGACGTCGATCTCGCGCTGGTTGACGATCGACTTCTTGTCGCGATGCAGGAACTCGACCGGATCCTCGATGGTGACGATGTGCTCGCTGCGCCCGGCGTTGATGAAGTCGATCATCGAGGCGAGCGAAGTGGACTTGCCCGAGCCGGTGGTGCCGGTGCACAGGACGAGACCTCGGCTCTCCTCGCAGATGCGCTCGAGAACGGGCGGAAGCGTGAGCTCGCGGATCGTCAGGATGCGGCCGGGAATGACGCGCAGCACCAGCCCGACGGTCCCGCGCTGCTGGAAGATGTTGCAGCGAAAACGTCCGAGACCCGGCACGGAGTAGGCGATGTCGATCTCGAACTCGTCCTTGAAGCGCTGCTTCTGGCGCGCGTTCATCATCGAGAAGGCCATCGCGATCGTGTCCTCCTGCATCAACCGCTTGACTTCGGGCAGGGGCAGGAGCGTGCCATCGACGCGGAGGACCGGATGGCTTCCGACCTTGAGATGCAGGTCAGAGGCCTTCCTTTCGACCGCGATCTTGAGTAGATCGTTGACGTTCATTCGATTCCTCCGACAGCTCCGCGGCTCAGGAGACCTGCGCCACCGCGGCCGGCACTGGCGTGAGCCAGCCGAAGCGGTCGGCGATTTCGCCGCGGGTGATAGCCAGATATTCCTGCATGAGCCGGCGCGTGATCGGACCGGGTTTGCCATCTCCCACTGGAATGCGGTCGATGCTGCGGATCGGCGTAACCTCTACAGCGGTGCCGGTGAAGAACGCCTCGTCGCAGGTGTAGAGCAGACCACGCGGGATGCCTTCGCGCCGGGTCGGAATGCCCAACTCCTCAGCCAGACGGAGAATCGAGTTGCGGGTAATTCCGGGCAGGATCGAAGAGGAAACCGACGGCGTGAAAAGCTGCCCGTCGAGCACCATGAAGATGTTCTCGCCCGAGCCTTCCGAGACGAATCCCTGGTCGTCGAGGGCGATCCCCTCGGCGAAGCCGTTGGTCACCGCTTCCATCTTCACCAGCTGAGAGTTGAGATAGTTCGCGGTCGCCTTCGCGATCGCGGGCGAACTGCCCGCACCCATCCGGCGCCAGGTCGAGACGCAAGCGTCCACGCCTTGCTCGATGGCGTCATCGCCCAGATACCTGCCCCAGGACCAGACCGCGATGGCGACGTCCACCGGCGACTTCAGGGGATTGATGCCTGCGGTGCCGAAGCCGCGATAGACGATCGGGCGGATGTAGCACTCTTCGAGCTCGTTGCTGCGAATGGCGTCGAAAACCGCCTGCGTCATCTCTTCGCGCGTGAACGGAATCTGCATGCGATACACCTTGCATGAGTTCTCGAGCCGCTTGAGGTGATCCTGCAGCCGGAAGACCGCGGGGCCGGTCGGCGTCTTGTAACAGCGGATGCCCTCGAAGAGCCCGGAGCCGTAGTGCATGGCATGCGCCATGACGTGCACGGTGGCTTTCTCGAACTCGACCAGCCGTCCGTTCATCCAGACGAAACGGATTCCCGCGAATGGGCTTTCCGACAAGCAGACCTCCTTCGTGAAATCGCCGCCATGGTAACCCCCGCTCCGGGGGGTGTCAACGCGGAAGGCCATCGCCGCACAGCACAAGCCCCGCCGCGACGACCGCGGCGGTCTCGACCCGGAGCACCGTCGGGCCGAGCGACCAGGCCGGAATCTCCCGCCTGCGGAAGAGCTCCCGCTCCTGCGCACTCCACCCACCTTCGGGTCCGATGAAGAGTCCGAAGCGCCCGGCGGCTCCGGCCGCGCGGTCCGGAGCGCTCCCCTCAGCGTCGAGGACGGCGATCGCGAGACCCTCCGCTCGCGCCGCGGCGCTCGCTTCGCCGACGCTGCCGGCGCGGACGATGTCCGGCACCCTCGACCGCCCCGACTGCTCGACCGCGGAGATCGAGACCCGATGCAAACGGGCGATCTGGGAGCTCTCGAAGGCGCGCGCCTCGCGCTCGGCCGAGATGAAGTGGATCCT
>JBDSRU010000088.1:0-3295 GCA_039929145.1 Thermoanaerobaculia bacterium | reverse complement strand
CCCGGGCTTGTCGACCAGCTGCGCCGTGAGGGGGGGCGAGGTCCACTCGGCGGGATCGAACTGCTTGACGTCGTACATGAAATAGAGACCGACAGTCTTCGCCGCTCCCGCATCGAGCGTCGCGAAGACTCCGGGCTTGCCGTCGGTCTCGAGGACACTCACCTGCTGGAATCCGGCGTCGCGCGCGAGCTTCGCCATGTACTCGGCGCCCGACGGGAAGTTCAGATCCTCGGCCGCGATCGACGGCAGCGCGATCCAGTCCTGCAGCCGCTTCACGGCTTCCTCGTGCCGGGCAGCGACCTCTTTCCGGACGTCCGCGAAATCGTCGGGCGCGGCGACTGCAGGGGTCGCAGCGGTCGCGGCGGTCGCAGCGAGGAGGCAGGTGAGCCCGGTGACGGCGATCGCCGCCATTCGCCGCGGGATCGGTACCTTCGGGTTTCGCATCGGCTTGCCGGGAGCTTCGGGCCTGAGGTTCAAGAGATTTTTGATCATTTGCGCGGGACCCTACCACTGCAACGCGTCGGCCCGGCGGCCGCGGGTCGCCCCCTGTCGCCAGATTTCACACCGGCGCACATCTCGCAAGAGCCGACTTTTCAGCGTCGCCGCGCCGACGGCGGATCTGCGTCCGGCTCGATCGGATCCGGCGCGGCATCGCGGCCTTCGCGAAGCCGGCGGACGAGCGGCGGCCCTAGCAGCAGGAGTAAAGCGAGGGCGGCGAGCGGCACGAGGATGCGCCACGAGATCGCCTCTTCGATCGTCGCGGCACGCGCCGCGTGATGGATGGCGCCGATGTAGAGCGCTCCCTTGATCCCCAGACCGAGGGCCGACGCGGCGAGGAATCTTCCGAGAGGGAGACGCAGGAGTCCCGCTCCGATGTTGATCGCCGAGTGCGGGAAGCTCGGCGCCACCCTCAAGGCGACAAGAGTCGCGAAGTCGCTGCGGCGGGCGAGCAATCGGAGGAGTCGGCCGTCTTCCTCCTCCTGGCTGGTGCTCTTCCCGGCCCGCCGCGCCAGCGAGTAAGCGCCAAGCGCCCCCCCTACGCCGCCGGCGACGAAGAGCGGCACCGCCACCGCCGGCGGAAAGACGACTCCGACCACCCAGACCATGAGGGAGCCGGGCATTCCGGCGGTATAGAGCCCGGCCGTCACGAGCACGAGGACCGGAGCGAGCCACCAGCTCTGCGCGTGCGCCTGGGCAAGTGCCACTCCGGCGCGCCAGTCGAGGATGCCCGCCCGCTCGAGCCCCACCCCGACGACCGCGACGAGCGCCAGAACGGCCAGAAACCAACGGCGATCGACCGATTTTCCGCGCATGCCGCGGGGAAAGTACCAAACAGACGGTTCCGCCGACCAGAGTAGAGCCTCCAACCCGAGGGTCGTTCTACTCCCGTCGCGCCACCGGCGCCTCGGCGAGGATCTCGTCGAGGCGCGCGTTCGCTTCCGCGGCGGAGACGACTCCCGCCGGCAGATAGGCGACCAGCCAGCCGGAGACCGTTTCGGGTAGCACCTTGACGCGATGGGCGTCGGTGATCGGCGTGCCGAAGGGCCCGTCGGCATCGGCGAGGAGCGGTTTCCCGGCGAGGTCGAGCGCGCCGCGCATCGAGTCCAGGACCTCTCCCGGCCGGCCGCTGCGGAGCGTGACCGGGAAGGCGAACGAGCCGTCGCGCATCACGCACGACGGCACCTTGAGCTCGATCGAGAGCTGGTTGTTCAAGTCGACGAGCGGATGGATGGCGGGCAACTCGTCACCCTTGAGCAGTCGCCGCACGAGCGCTTCCGACGACGGGCGATAGCGCGCGGGATCGGTGCCCGCCGCCTTGAAAAGCTGGCGCAGTGCCGAAAACGTCGGATCTTCGCCGAGACCGGCGGGGAGGAACTGTGCGCGCAGCTCGGCGGCGACACGTTCACGGCGTGCCGTGAGCTCCGCAGCTCCGCCGTCGGCGACCGCGAGATGAATCCAGCAGAGCTCCCACCCCGGGAGCTCCGCGAGGAACGCGGGCTCAATCATCGATGCTCCTCTTCATCGCATCCCTCTCCCGGTGGGCTGATTGGCGGATGGACGGCGCCCGGCGCCTGCTCAGTACGCCGCCAGCAGGCGGCAGGCCTGGGCCTTGAAGATCAGATGGACTGCGGCGCCTGGCGAGAGCTCGAGCTCGCGGCAGGCTCGCCGGCTGACGACGACCGTGATCGGCCGCGAGGACGTTCCCATCACCGCTTGCACGACCGCAGCCGCATGCGGGTCGTCGCCACGCGGCACATGAACCGCACGCACCGTCGCCGCGAGGACGTTCTGCGCCGAGAGTCCGGAAACCGGCCCGCGCGCGAGGAGGATGTCGCTGCCGTGGAGCTCGAAGGCGACGCGCTGTCCCGCCCGTGCGCCACCGTCGTCGGCCACCGTGATGCGCAGCCCGGGGTCGACCGCGACGGCGACCAGCGATTCATCGACCGCCTCGACGGTCCCTTCGAGCACGTTCACCAATTCCGCGCCACTCTCTCCAGGCGAAAGCGCGTGGGCGCCGAAGAGCTCTCGCGGCGCCCCGCACGCGACGACGCGACCGCGTTCGAGAACGCAGACCTCGGCGCACAGCAGCAGCATCTCGGACGGTTGGTGAGAGACGTGCACGGTCGGGATCCCGAACTCATCGCGCACGCGCAGCAGATAGGGCAGGATCCGCCGGCGCAGCGCCAAGTCGAGACTGGCGAGCGGCTCGTCGAGGAGGAGGAGCGCGGGCCCCGAACAGAGCGCACGGCCGAGCGCGACGCGCTGACGTTCTCCTCCCGACAGTTCGGTGACCGGCCGGCGCGCGAGAGGGTCGAGCTCGAGGAGCTCGAGGACCCGCTCCGGCGCTAGACGGCGGGCGGGCGCAAGGGCGCCCCCGGAGCGGCGCTCTCCGAAACGCAGGTTCGCCAGCACGTCGAGGTGGGGAAACAGAGCCATCTCCTGGGGCACGTAGCCGACGCCACGCTTTTCGGCCGGGAGCTCGAAACGGCGCGCACTGTCGAGCCAGGTCTCTCCCGCGACCTCGATCCGTCCCCGCGCGCCGCGCCGGATTCCGGCCAGAGCCTCCAGGACCGAGCTCTTGCCGGCGCCAGATGGACCGAAGAGGCCGAGAGCTCGTTCCGACGTCTCCCAGGCGAGCGCCACCGTGAAGCTCTCGCATGGCACCGAGAGGTCGAGACGCAGGCCCGTGGTCATCGCGCTCTCCGTCTGCGCCGGGTGAGAATCTCCACCGCCCAGAGCGAGGCGAAAGCGAGCGCGACGGTGATTCCGACCAGCGTCAAGGCCTCGGCGTCGC
>JBDSRU010000087.1:0-5542 GCA_039929145.1 Thermoanaerobaculia bacterium | reverse complement strand
GGACGACGTCGCTGGACCGCCGAACGGCCGGCTCGGCTTCACCAACGCGGGCCACAATCCGGCCCTGCTGGTGCGCGCCGACGGCGCGGTCGAGCGCCTCGGTGCCACCGGACCGCCGATCGGCCTGCTGGCGGAAGCGAAGTTTACGCAGCAGGAGCGCATTCTGGCGCCCGGTGACCTGCTCGTTCTCTACACCGACGGCATCGTCGAAGCGTGCGACCCCGAAGACGAGGAGTTCGGCATCGAACGCCTCGAGGCGTTTATCGTCGCCCAGCGGGGCGCGCCGCTCGACACGGTCTCTCAAGGCCTCGATCGCGAGCTCGAGGAGTTCGTTCGCGGCGTTCCCTACGCCGACGACCGGACACTGGTGCTGCTGCGCCGCGAAGCGGTCCCGGCCTCGCCCAGCTGAACCCTGTCGGATACCGGACGCGAGCACCTGGCGTGTTAGCGTCCGCCTCAGCCATGGCCTCGCCCCTCGTTTCCGTCATCGTCAGGACGCGCGACCGCCCGGCACTGCTCGCCGAAGCCCTGTCCAGCCTGAGCGAGCAGACGCTGCGCGACTTCGAAACGGTGGTGGTCGCGGACGGTGGCGCGCGACCGCCGGCGGAGATTCTGGAGCCGGCGCCTGGCGAAGGTGGGCTCACCTTGATTCACCGCTCCCCGCCACACGGCCGGGCGCGGGCCCTCAACGCCGGCCTCGACGCGGCTCGCGGCCGGTTCATCGCTTATCTCGACGACGACGACCTCTTCCTTCCTGGGCATCTCGAGACCCTGGCGCGCTTTCTCGAGGGCAGCGATGTCTATCGCGTCGCCTACACCGACGTCGAGCAGGTCGAGCAGACGCTCGGCGCCGACGGCCGCTACCACGAGGGTCGGCGGCTGGTGGTCTACGGCCTGCCGTACGACCCGAATCGCCTCCTGTCTTCGAACTACATCTCGCTCATCGGCCTGATGCACGAGGCGAACGACCTGCGCTACGACGAGAGCTTCGACATCCTGGAGGACTGGGACTTCATGCTCCGGCTCGCCGAACGCGGGCGTTTCCATCGCATCGCCGGAGTCACCGCCATCTATCGCCTGCGCGACGACCAGACGAACGCCACCACGGTCACTCCGTGGCACGGCGCCACCGCCGAGGCCGCGCGCCGCAAGCTGTTCGCGAAGCACTGGCACCGCCATGACGTCGAGTCACAGACCGCCCTCGTCGACAGCTTTCAGAACGAGGCCTGGCTTTTGCGCACCCAGCGCGCCCAGCTGGAAGAGCGCAACGCCGCCGATTCCGCGGTCGCCACGAAGCTCGCCGCTGAGCTCGCCGCCGAACGTGCCGCCGCCACCTCGTGGATCGGACGTCTCGAGGCCGATCTCCTCGCTTTCCGCGGCGACGCCTCACGCCAGCTTCAGGCGGCCGGCGAGCGCGAAAGCGCGCTGCTCGCGACCCTGCAGCAGATCTACGACTCGACCTCCTGGCGCACGCTGTCGCGGTGGTGGAGATTCAAGGCACGCCTGCTCGGCAGATGACCGTCAAGCTCGACCTCGTCATCCCGGTCCACAACGCGTTGCGGGCGACGCGCGACTGCTTGCGCACAGCGCGCGCTTTCGCTCCCTCGTGGGCGCGGATCCTCGTCGTCAACGACGCGAGCGACGCCCGCACCACCGAGTGGCTACGCGAGCAGGAGGGCATCACCCTGCTCGAGAACCCGGTCAACCTGGGCTTCGTCCAGACGGCGAACCGCGGCCTCCTGTTCTCCGAGGCCCCCTACGTCTGCCTGCTGAACAGCGACACTCTCCTCACCCCCGGCGCCCTCGAGCGCATGGTCGAGCGCCTCGACCGCGAGCCCGGAATCGGCCTGTGTTGCCCGCTGTCGAACAGCGCGGTGAACCTGTCGGTGAAGATCCCGCCCGGAGAGGACGTCTTCTCGTTCGCGCGCCGGGTCGCCGAGCGCAGCCCCGGCGTCTATCCAGACGTCACCACCGTCGTCGGCTTCTGTCTGCTCGTCCGCCGCGAGCTCATCGCCACCCTGGGCGTTTTCGACGAAGGGTTCGAGCGCGGCTACTGCGAGGAGACCGACCTTCATCTGCGCGCCCGCGCTGCCGGTTGGCGGTGCGTCGTCGCCGACGACGTCTTCGTCTACCATCGCCAGGGAGCGAGCTTCTCCGATACCAGCGCCCGGTTCGAGAAGAATCTCGGCCTGCTGATGGCGCGCTGGAGGAACCTCTACGAGGTCGAGCTCGCGGAGTTCAACCGCAGAAACGAGCTCGGGGCGCTGCGCGATTCGCTGACCTTCGAGTGGTCCGGGCCGCCTTCGGCAGAACCGTTCGACGTCCTCTTCGTGCTGCCGATGATGGGCGTCTTCGGCGGCGTGGCCGACGTTCTCGAGCTCACCAACGCGCTCGTGCTCGAGGGCCTGCACGCCGGCGTGGTGCTGCTCGAGGGGGCCGCGAAGGAGATCGACCTGGAGCTCTTCTTCACGCCCTTGCGCCTGTCGCCGGAGCGCTTCCTCGACGAGCTTCCGGAGACCAGGGTGCTCGTCGCCACGGCCTATCAGACGGCGGCACCGGTGGCCCTCGCCGCGGCGCGCCGGCCGGGGATGAAGAGCGCCTATTTCCTCCAGGACTACGAAGGCTGGTTCGGCGGCGATCCGGTGGAGCTCGTCGCCCAGACCTACGAGCTCGTGCCGCAGATGACCGCGATCTCGACCTGGCTTTCGGACGAGATCGCCGCGCGCCATGGCCATCGCGCCGCGGTCGTCCCGATGAGCGGCGACCCCGAGGTCTTCTATCCGCGCGGCGATCGGGCGGAGTCCGGTCCGGTGCGCGTCGTAGCCATGCTGCGCTACGAGGAGCGCCGCGGCTTTCGCTATCTCCTGCCCGCGCTGCGCACGGTGAGCGCTCATCCGCAGGTCGAAATCGTGCTTTTCGGCGCCCATCGCTTCGAGGAGGAGAACTTTCCGCACGCCCACGCCGGTGTGCTCTCGCGCGACGCCGTGGCGCGCCTGCTTTCGACGGCGCACGTCGTCGTCGACCCCTCCCTCTTCCAGGGCTTCGGTCTGGTCGGGCTCGAGGCGATGGCCTCCGGCGCGGCCTGCGTGCTGACGGCGAGCGGGGGCGTCATGGAGTACGCGCGCCACGACGACAATGCGTTGGTGGTGCCCCCCGCCGACGAGCAGGCGCTCGCGACGGCGATTCTCCGGCTGGTCGAAGATCGCCCGCTACGCGAGCGCCTCGCGCGTTCCGGGCTCGCGACGGCTCGCGGATTCACCTGGCAGAGAAGCGCCGAGGCCTTCGTCGCCTTTCTGCGCGGCCTGCCCGAGCCGGCCCCGGTCGCGCCAGCGGCGCGCGCCGCGTTGGAGCTCCTCTGGCGAAGCCGCGGTCGCGACAAGGAGACCATCGCAGCGCTCGAGACCGAGCTCGGCGCCGTCCGTGAGACCCTTGCCACCATCCGCAAGTCGACCTTCTGGAAGGCGGCCGAACCCTACTGGCGATGGAAGGCCAGGCTCCTGCGCGGCGTCGCCTGGGTGGCGCTCGCCGGCGCGCTCGCAGCCTGCAGCCCTTCTTCGCCAGCACCGAGCCCGGCGAAGGGTGTCGTCCTGGTTTCGATCGATACGCTTCGGCCGGATCATCTGGGCTGCTATGGCTATGCGCCGCCCACGAGCCCCGAGATCGATCGCCTGTGCCGCGAGTCGCTCGTCTTCACCGGTGCGCTCGCCCACGCCCCGTCGACGCTCCTGTCCCACGCCACGATGTTCACCGCGCTCGTCCCGCAACACCACGGCGCTTCGCACATCCGGCGTATTCCCCTGCCCGCTTCGGCCCCCACCCTGGCCGAGGAGTTCAGGCACGTGGGCTACCGCACGGCGGGCTTCCACGGCGGGGCGCAAATGGCGCCCGAGTTCGGTTTCGGCCGCGGCTTCGAGCGCTACGAGGCGGCGGGCGGTCCGCTGCGGACCGTCGTGCCGAAGGCGCTCGCCTGGATCGACTCGCTGGGCGATGCGCCGTTCTTCCTCTTTCTCCACACCTACGACGTCCACCATCCCTACACGCCTTCGGCTGCGAGCCTGGCGCGCTTCGAGAACGCCTATAGCGGGACCTTGCCGGCGGCGATCAGCGTCGATCTGTTGTGGGCCGCCAAGCGCGGCAAGGTTGTCCTCGACGATGCCGACCGGCGTCACGTGGTGGCGGCTTACGACGCCGAAATTTTCGAAATGGACCGCGCCATAGGCGAGCTTCTCTCCGGCCTGCGCCGCAGAGAGCGGCTGGATAGCCTGGTTTTCGCCTTGATCTCCGACCACGGCGAGGAGTTCGGTGAGCACGGCGTCGTCGGCTGGCACTCGCACACGCTGTACCAGGAGCTGTTGCGGGTGCCGCTGGTCCTGCGGCTCCCGGGCGGCCGCGCCGCTGGGCGCCGCGTTGCGGCGCGCGTCGGCCTCGTCGATCTCGCTCCCACGCTGCTCGCCGCGGTCGATCTGCGACCGTCCACCACGGTCGAGGGGAGCTCGTTGTTGCCGCTCGGCGGATCTCCCTCGGTCGCGGATCCGCTCTCGGCCACCCTCGCTCAGCGCCCGTTCCTGGCGTTGGGCGAGACCGCGGACGACCGCTTCGAGGCTCTCCTTCTCGGCTCGCACAAGCTCTACCGCTCGGCGCTCTTCGATCTAGGGCAAGATCCTGCAGAGTTGCACGATCTTGCCGCGGGCGCTCCCCTCCAGGCCGAGATTCTCGGACACCTGCGCTCACGACTCGGAGCAGCGGGAGTGGCCGAGGACGAGGGCGGTGCTCAGCCGACGCTCACCCTCGACCCGGAGACCGAGCGGAGCCTGCGCTCTCTCGGCTACCTGTGAAACCTCTCGACGGTTCGCGCCGCCAGTTCACCGACGCACTGCGGGGGCGCTGGCAGCGCCAGCGTCTCAGGGTCGAGGCGGCTGCGATCCGCGCCGAGTCCCGCTCCCTGGGCTTCTCCGAAGCCCCACCGAAGGACCAGCATCCATGGCTGCCCGATCCGGCCGCCGTCGCCTTGCCGACCGCGAGGCCGGGCATCTGGCTTCCGGCGGGCGAAGGCTCGACCATCGCGGCGACGGTCTGCACACTCGACCACCTGCACTTCGCCCTGGCGCTCGTGACCTCCCTGCGCCGTCATCATCCGGAGGTCACTCTGCATCTGCTGGTCGTCGACGGGGACGGCGAGGAGTTGCCCGAAGTCGCCGGTTGCCGCTGGCTGCGCGGCTCCGAGGTGGGACTGTTCGAAGATCCCTACCTGGCGCTCAAATTCTCGGCGGCCGACTTCTGTTGCGCCGCCAAGCCTTTCCTGCTCGCCCACCTCGCAGCCACCTCCGGTGCCAGCTCCATCATCTACCTCGACGCCGACCTTTACCTGTTCGCTCCTCTCACGCGGCTGCTCGAGCAAGCCCAGCGATCGAATTTCGTGGTCCTGCCGCATACTTTCGCTCCCATGCCGCACCCCGAGTTCGGCTGGGAGCGGCCGACGCTCGGGCAGCTCGCCCTGGCGGGCGTCTTCAACGCTGGACTCTTCGCTTTCCGGGTGACCGCG
>JBDSRU010000086.1:0-3456 GCA_039929145.1 Thermoanaerobaculia bacterium | reverse complement strand
CGCGTCGTCGTCACGGGCATCGGTCTCGTCTCGCCGCTCGGCGTCGGCACTGAAGCGACCTGGAAGGCGCTTCTCGCTGGCGAGAGCGGCATCGGGCCGATCACCCGTTTCGACGCCTCGACCTATGCCGCCCGCATCGCGGGAGAGGTCAAGGGGTTCGTCGCCGAGGACTGGATGGAGAAGAAGGAGGTCAAGAAGTGTGACACCTTCATCCACTTCGCTCTTGCGGCCAGCCAGATGGCGATCTCCGATGCCGGCCTGACAATCGACGAGTCGAACGCCGAGCGCGTCGGCGTCGTCATCGGCTCGGGCATCGGTGGCCTGCCGCTCATCGAGCGCACGCACTCGACGATGCTCGAACGCGGTCCGGACCGCGTCTCGCCGTTCTTCATTCCCGGACTGATCGTGAATCTGGCGGCGGGCCAGGTTTCGATCCTGACCGGCGCTCGCGGACCCAACAGTGCCCCCGCCACTGCCTGCACGACGGGACTGCACGCGGTGGGAGACGCTTTCCGGCTGATCCAGCACGGCTATGCCGACGCGATGATCACCGGCGGTGCGGAGGCCGTCATCACGCCGCTCGCCGTCGCCGGTTTCACCGTCATGCGTGCGCTCTCGCTGCGCAACAATGAGCCCCAGCGCGCTTCGCGCCCGTGGGACAAGGATCGGGACGGTTTCGTGATGGGCGAAGGGGCCGGAATCCTGGTGCTCGAAGAGCGCGAAGCCGCGCTGGCGCGGGGAGCCACCGTCTATGCCGAGTTGATCGGTTACGGCATGAGCGCCGACGCGTATCACATGTCCGCGCCGCATCCGGAGGGTCGCGGGGCCGCGCAGGTCATGCGCAGCGCGCTCGCCGACGCGGGGCTCACCCCGGAATCGGTCGATTACATCAACGCCCACGGGACCTCGACCGGCCTCGGCGACTCCGCCGAAGTGCAGGCGATCCACCGCGTGTTCGGGGAGCACGCGAAAAAGCTCGCCGTGTCGTCGACCAAATCGTCGACCGGACACCTCCTGGGTGCCGCGGGCGGTCTCGAATGCGGTCTGCTGGCGCTCGCCATCCGCGACCAGATCCTGCCGGCGACGCTGAACCTCGACGAGCCGGGCGAGGGCTGCGACCTCGACTTCGTGCCGCACAAGGCGCGGCCGGCAAAGCTCGAGATCGGCCTGACCAATTCCTTCGGCTTCGGCGGCACCAACGGCGCGCTGCTCATGCGGCGCCCGGACTGAGCCGCCCCCCGTACCTCCTCGAGCCCTCGCACCTCAGTCGTCGCCCGCTGGGCCGCACTTCGCCCGCGTCTCGCCCGTGACTGTCCGGTTCTGTCCGCCACTCCGGTGGACAGTAACGGAGGAGAGCGAATGTCCGTCGTCGCCTTGAACGGCCCCTGGCTGTGGACTTCTGCCGTCGCCGCCGGAGGCCCCCGGGACTATCATCCGGCGCCAGTGGCTTCCAGAGCGAAATCGTCCGGCGAGATCACCCTGCTCCTGGCCGCGGTGCGCGAGGGCGACCGGCGGGCCCTGGATGACATCTTCGACCGCCTCTACACCGAGCTCAAGCGCCTCGCCCGCGGGCAATTGCGCTTCGGCCGCACAGCGATCTCGCTCGATACGACCGCCCTCGTCCACGAGGCCTATCTCAAACTGGTGAAGGCGGAACGCCTGGCACTCGCCGATCGTGCCCACTTTTTCGCGCTCGCCGCCAAGGCGATGCGGCAGATTCTCATCGGCCACGCCGAGCATCTGCGTCGCCAAAAGCGGGGCGGTGGTGTCGAGGCCGTGCCTCTGGACGAGCAGATCGCAGCGCCGGCCCTTTGGCAGGCCGAGCAGCTCCTCGCCGTCGATGTCGCGCTCGGGGAGCTCGAACGTCTGTCGCCGCGCCTCGCCCGGATCGTCGAGCTGCGATTCTTCGTCGGCCTCAACGAGAACGAGATTGGCGAACTGCTCGAGCAGTCCGAACGCACCGTGCGGCGCGATTGGCGCAAGGCCCGCGCCTTCCTGCAGATCGAGCTCGAACGCCAGGGGTTCGGCGCGTGAGCGGTGCGCTGCGCAGCCGCTGGGTCGAGGTCGAGTCGGCCTTCGAGTCGCTGATCGATCTCGATCCCGAGTGCCGCTTGCACCGGCTGACGGAGATCGCGGTCGTCGATGTCGAATTGGCCAACGCTGTGGCAGAGCTCCTGGCCTCCGACGGCGTCGAGCGCACCGCGCTCGATCTCGACGCTGCGCTGCTCGTGGCGGCGGTCCGGGGCGGGCATCCGGCGCACGACTTCGATCCCGGGCCGGACTCTGCGAGCGACCCTGGGCCTGCGGTGGCTCCGACCCTGCCGCGCCGGATCGGCTCCTGCCGGATACTTCGCCGAGTCGGACAGGGCAGCGCCGGCGAGGTTTTCGAAGGACGGCTCGACGGCAAGCGGGTGGCCGTGAAGCGCCTCCTCTCGTCGCATGGTGGGACCGAGATCGCCCGCCGCTTCGAACGAGAGAAGGAGATCCTGGCGAGCCTCGATCACCCGGCGATCGCCCGCCTGATCGATGCTGGCTGCGACTCGATGGGTCGCGCCTACCTGGTTCTCGACTGGATCGAGGGCACCGACATCGTCACTTTCGCACGCTCGCGGGGCCTGTCGGAAGTCGAACGGATGCGCCTGTTCCTGAAGCTCTGCGAGGCGGTCGAGGCGGCGCACCGGCGGCGCGTGGTGCACCGCGATCTCAAGCCATCCAACGTCCTGGTCGACGACGCAGGATGGCCGAAGCTGCTCGATTTCGGGATCTCCAAGCTCCTCGACTCGGAGGGTGACGGGCGAGAGACGGCGAGCGGTGTCTGGCTCTTCACGCTGGACTACGCGGCGCCGGAGCAGATTCTCGGACGACGCCCGGGGCCGGCCGCCGACCAGTTCAGTCTGGCGGTGATCCTCTTCGAGCTCCTCGCCGGAGAGCGGCCTCTCCACCGCGGAGGCAAGCCGATCTCCCGCGTGCTGCGAGAAGTCGAACGGGAGCGTCCGCCTCGGCTGCCGTGGGGAGATCGCGACCTGCGCGCGATGGTCGGCCGCGGGCTCGCATCCGACCCGGCGGCGCGTCACGGCAGCGTCGGTGAGTTCGCCGACGCGATCGCGCTTTGGCTCGCCGAGCGCGCTCCAGCCGACTCCTAGCGCGAAGCGAGATAAGTGGCGAAGGTCTCGTTGAAGAGCGCGCCAGGCCGGCGCTCGCGCAGGCGCTGCAAGGCCCTCTCGCCCGACCAGCCGAGCTCGACCAGAATCAGGCCAGCGACGAGCGCTGACCGGTTGAAACCGGCGCCGCAATGCGAGAGAACCGGCTGGCCCGATTGCACCAGGCGCGCGCCCAGCGAGGCGATGCCGTGCAGGCGGTGCAGGCAGGGAAGGGCCTCGTCGAAAATGGGGAAGTAGAGGTAGAGGGTGTGGTTGGGCAGGACCGGAACGCCATAGTCGATCCCGCCTTCGAGAT
>JBDSRU010000085.1:0-11467 GCA_039929145.1 Thermoanaerobaculia bacterium | reverse complement strand
CCGTGATGTACGTGACGCTCTCGCCGGATGTCGTCCCGGGGGACGAGTACACGATCTCCCTTGACCTCGGCCTGTCGTTTCTCGACGATCCCGAGAACGACCCGGTGCTGATCGAAACCCGCTCCGGGACGCTGGCGATTCGCGCCGCCGCCGCTCCGATCACTTTCTCGGTGGATGGCGGCAAGGTTCAGCCCGGGTCGGGAGCGGTCATCGAGATCGGCACCGTGGAGCCGTTCGACCTGCAGGAAGGGCGGCTGGTCCTCACCTACGATCCGGCGATCGCTTCGGAGCTCCCGGAAGTCGTCGCCGATCCGCGCCACGGCGACGTGAGTCTCACCGTGACCTACCCGCAGGCGGGCAAGGTCCAGATCGACTTCGACTCCGCCCTGGAGACCTTCAATCGCGTGCCGGGGGACCTGCTGACCATGCACTTCGGCACCCGCCCGACGGTGGCGCTCGGAACGATCTCGCCCATCACGATCCTCACCGGGCCGAACGAAAGCTCGCTGATCGCACCCGGTTCGATACCGCTGCAGGTCACCTGGGAGGCTGCCGGGATCGATTTCGAGCTCGATCCCGGCATCTTCAACGACGGCTTCGACGGCGGCGACAGCGGCTTCTGGTCTTACATCCCCTGATCCTGAAGCCGCAGGTCTAGCCCAATTCTTCTGCCGCCCGCGACGGGCGGCGCCGGGGAGGAGCGCTCCGGAAAGGCAGGCGAGCCCGGATGCGGTCATCCGACCGTCGCTCGCGCTCGCGGAATCGCTGGTCGCGCTGGATCCGGGTTCCGTGTATAGTGTGCATATAGTTATGCACAGTGAGTTGACAATCTCTCACGCCGACCGGCGACCGATGTACCTCCAGATCGTGGAGCAGATCCGCCGCCGCATCGCCCTCGGCGACTGGCTGTCCGGGCAGGAGATTCCGTCGATCCGCGCGCTCGCCGTATCCACGCGCGTCAGCGTGATCACCGTCAAGCGCGCCTACCTCGAGCTCGAGCACGAAGGGGTCATCACCACCCGCCAGGGCAAAGGGACCTTCGTCTCCGAGAACGTGCAACTCCAGCAGGACCTCCGCGATCGGGAGCTCGACGCCCATCTCGCCAAGGCCGCCGACGTCGGCCGCGAGCTCGGCCTCGGAATCAAGGACCTCGAACAGCGCCTCCGCGAAGTCGTCCGAAAGAAAGAAGGTAACCGATGACTACTGCCGCCATCGAATTTCGCGGCGTCTCCAAGCGCTATCGCTTCTTCGCGCTCGACGACGTCTCCTTCCGCCTCGAGCCCGGACAGATCCTGGGCTTCGTCGGCCCCAACGGCGCCGGCAAGAGCACCACGATCCGGATTCTCATGGCCCTCGTCCGCCAGGATGCCGGCGAGGTGGAAGTCCTCGGCTGCCGCATGCCCGAGGAGCAGGTGCGCGCCAAGTGGGACGTCGGCTTCGTATCCGAAGAGATGCGACTGTTCGCGGGAGCGACCCTCGACTGGCACCTGGGCTTCGTGCGCTCCTTCTTCCCCGGCGCCTGGGACGACCGCTACGCCGGTCGCCTCCTCCAGCGCTTCCATCTCCACCGCGAGCAGAAGGTCAAGGGGTTGTCGCGCGGCGAGCAGGTCAAGGCGGCGCTGCTCCTCGCCCTGGCGCGCAGGCCGCGCCTGCTGGTGCTCGACGAGCCGACCGCCGGCCTCGATCCCGTCGCGCGGCAGGAGGTCATCAGCGAGCTCATGGAGGTTCTCAAGGACGAAGAGCGCTCGATCCTGTTCTCTTCGCACAACACGCTCGACGTCGAGCAGATCAGCGATCAGATCACCTTCATCGATCGTGGACGGATCGTCGACTCGGGCGACAAAGAGGCGTTCCTCGAGCGCTGGCGGCGATTGAGCCTCGAGCTGCCGGAGACCATCGCGCTCCCCGAGTTGCCAGGAGTCGTCGACGTCGCGCGGAGCGGACAGACCGTGGTCGTCACCGCCAACGCCTTCGACGACGAGCTGCCAGCGGCGTATCAGCGGGCCGGCGCCGAGGTGCGCGACGTTCAGCGGATGACGCTCGAGGAGATCTTCGTCGCCACCGTCATGCACAACCGAAAGGAGCATGGCGAATGACTCGCTCGCGACGTTCGATCCTCGGCCGGCTGATCGCCAAGGACTTCTACCTCTATCGCTGGCTGATTCTCGCGACCCTCGTCGCTGGCGTCGTGTCGCTCGTCCTGACGCGCTTCGACGACGGCGACGGTGTCACGACCGGGCCCAACTTCGGCTTCCTGCTGTTCCTCACCACGATCATCGCCTTCGGCGTCTCCCTGCCGCTGCTCGTGCTCAAGGAGCACCAGAGCAGGTCGGAGCTCTTCGTGCTCAGCCTGCCGGTGTCGCTGGGGCAGTACTCTTTTGCCAAGGTCGCGGCCGCCCTGCTCGCTTTCCTCGTGCCCTGGACGGCACTCACCTTCGGCGTCGTCGCCCTGACCGCTCTTTCTCCAGAACCGGACGGCGGACTTCCGTTCTTCGTCGCGATGATGGCCTTCCTGCTCGGAAACTTCTGCCTGCTCACGGCGCTCACCGTGATCACCCGGTCGGAGATCGCGGCGATCGCCGGCATCCTGGTCACCAACGTTTCGGTAACCCTCTTCCTGGTTCAGCTCGGCAAGATCCCTGGAATCGCCGGGCGCTCACAGGACGCCGTCGCGACCTGGAGCCCCCAGATCCTCACCGTGCTGGCCATCGAGCTCGCCGTGATCGTTCTGTCGCTCTCGCTCGCTTTCTACCTCCCCTCGCGCCGCAAAGACGCTGTCTGAGGACCTGACCATGAATCGTTCGACGCCTCCCGATCGCCTGCACGCCCTCGACGCCGCGCGCGCCGGTGCACTGCTGCTCGGCATCGTGCTCCACGCCACGATGTCGTTCTTCTTCGTCATCCCGGCCCAGGACGTCTCGCAGAGCACGGCCCTCGCGGTGACGTTCTTCGGTATCCACACTTTCCGGATGACGCTCTTCTTCGTCATCGCCGGCATCTTCGGCCACCTGCTCTTCCACCGTCGCGGTACCCGCGGATTCTTGAAGGACCGTGCGAAACGAGTCCTGGTGCCGCTCACCGTCGGCTGGCTGCTCCTCGCGCCGCCGACGATCGCGGCGGTCATCTGGGGACTCTCGCGGACCTTCCCCGGTGTCGGCACCGACGGGGCCACGGCGCCGCAAGGGTTCCCGCTGGTGCACCTCTGGTTCCTCTACTACCTTTCGCTTTTCTACGCGGTCGCGCTCGCGTTGCGCGCTGTTCTGGTTGCTTTGGACAGGAACGAAAAGTTTCGAACAAGGGTGGATCGGTGGGCCGGCGCGGCGCTCGCGAGCTATCTCGCGCCGCTGGTGCTCGCAGCGCCGACGGTGGCGGTCCTCTTCTACACGGCGGACTGGGCGATCTGGTTCGGTATTCCGACGCCCGACACCGGCCTCGCGCCGCAGCTCCCCGCGATGGTCGCCTACGGCACGGCGTTCGCGCTCGGCTGGATCCTCCATCGGCGCGTCGACCGACTCGGACATCTGGAGATCTTCGCGCGGCAGTGGCCGCTGAATCTCGGGCTGGGGGTGGTGCTGACGGCTACCTGTCTCGCGATCGGTGGAACGACGCCGAACCTCGCGGCAACCACCTTGATCGACGGCGGCTCGACGATGCGGCTCGCCTACACGTCGGCCTACGCGCTTTCGATCTGGACCTGGACGTTCGGGCTCCTGGGAGCGGCGGTGCGCTTCCTCTCCGTGGAGAACGCTGTTCGCCGATACTTCTCCGACGCTTCGTACTGGCTCTACCTCGTGCACCCGCCGATCGTCTTCGGGCTGCAGGTACTGCTGATGAAAGTGCCGCTGCACTGGTCGATCAAGTTCCCGGCGATTCTGGCCGGGACGATGGCGGTGCTCCTGGTGAGCTACCACTACCTCGTGCGACCGACCGCTCTCGGCGAGCTCCTGAGCGGCCGACGCTACCCGCGACGAGCGTCGAAAGCCACTGACGGCGACGCCAATACCCTTCTCGTTCGAGCTTCTCGCGCTACGCACAGCGAAGAGGCCGGAGTCGGGCTCATTTCCGACTCCGAGCCGGTCGCCGAGCTCGTGAACGTCACCCAGCGCTACGGCAGGACGGTGGCGCTCGACGGCTTGAGCCTGTCGGTGCGCCCCGGCGAGCTCCTCGCAGTGCTCGGGCCGAACGGGGCCGGAAAGTCAACGGCGATCGGACTCTGGCTCGGCACGCTGCAACCGGATGAGGGAACGGTACGCGTGATGGGAGGATCGCCGCTCGAGGTGGCGAGCCGGCTCGGCGTCGGCGTGATGATGCAGGAGGTCGCGCTCACGCCGATGCTCACGGCCAGCGAGCACGTCGCGCTCACGAGGAGCTACTACCGGGAGCCCCTCTCGGTGGAGGAGACGCTCGCGCTCACCGGCACCGGCGCGCTCGCGAAGCGGCGCTACGGCAAGCTTTCGGCCGGTCAGAAGCGACAGGTGCAGTTTGCCACCGCGGTCTGTGGCCGGCCGCGGCTCCTCTTCCTCGACGAGCCGACGGTCGGGCTCGATGTCGAGGCGCGCAAGGCGATGTGGGGGGTGATCGGACGGCTTCGTGACGACGGCTGCTCGATCGTGCTCACGACGCACTACCTCGAGGAGGCGGAGGCGCTCGCCGATCGCGTCGTCGTGCTGGCCAAGGGGCAGCTGATCGCCGAAGGCAGCGTCGACGAGATGCGCGCCCTGGTGACGCGCAAGCGGATCCGCTGCGCCTCGAGCGTCGACATCGGCGAGATGAAGAGCTGGCCGGGGGTGGTCGAGGTGACCCGCGCAGCCAACCTCGTCCACGTCACGGCGTCCGACGCCGAGACGGTCGTGCGCCGCCTGCTCGCGGAGGATCCCGAGCTGCGGCAGCTCGAAGTCCAGCAGGCCAGCCTCGCCGAGGCGTTCACCGAGATCACCAAGGAGGCTGCATGAACACCCTGACGCACCGTTCCGCGCGCGATCCGCTGCCGCTCGCCCGGGTCTTCCGCGCCTATCTTCAGGAGGCGAAGTTCGAGACCCTCGCTGCCCTGCGCACGCCGGGGTTCGCGCTGCCGTTCATCGCCGTGCCCGTGGCGATCTACTTTCTCTTCGGGGTGGTGATCGTCGGGGGCGCCGGAGAAGCGGGTGAGTTCGGCCCGGGCCTCGCGAACTATCTGTTCGCGGGTTTCGCGGTGCTCGCCGTGGCGATGCCGGGAATCTTCACCGGCGTGGCGGTGGCGACCGAGCGCGAGGGGAACCTGCTGAAGCTCAAGCGCGCGCTGCCGCTGCCGCCCGGGGCGACGATCGCCGCGAAGGTCGTCATGGCGACGGCGGTCGCCGCGATCGCCGTGACCCTCGTGACCGTCGCGGCGCTCGTCGCCGACAAGATCACCCTCTCGCCCGGGCAGGTGCTGATCGTCTGGGCCGTGCTCATCGTCGGCACGATTCCGTTCTGTGCGATGGGGCTCCTCCTCGGGACGTTCGGATCGGCCTCCGCCGCGCCGGCCTGGGGCAACCTCGTCTTCCTGCCGATGATGTGGCTGTCGGGTCTGTTCATCCCGCTGCCCGAGTCGCTCAAGAAATGGGTAATCATCTGGCCTACGTTCCATCTCGACCAGCTCGCCCTCGGCCTCGCCGGCGTCGAACAGTTCACCTTCATCCCGCCCGCGCTGGCCGCGGCCGTCCTCACCGGCGTGACGGTGCTCTGCGGCGGCCTCGCTATTCGCCGCCTGGCGCGCGAGGGATAGCGGCCCTCCGGGCCATAGCGATGTTCCCGCCGCCCTTGTTCAGGACGCAGCTGTAGATCATGGTCGTCGGCACCCGGCGGTGGCCGAGTCGTTCCCGTCGACGAGTTTCCCCGGCGTTACTCCGTGCCGCTAGAACTGCGACCAGAGGTACTGGTTGGTGACTTCGTGGTGGAACTGGATCTCGCTGCGCTTGACCCGGGTGCCGAGAGCCTTGGGGCAGCGTTCGGCCGAGGCCAGCTTCAGGTCGGCGTACTTGGCGTGCACCTCTTCGCCGGTGAGCTCCATCGCCCAGCGGCTGCCCTTGAACAGGCGGATGCCGTCGTAGATGTTGTCGGGGAGGAAGCGCGTGCGCTGCCGCTTGCCATCGTTCTCCTCGGTGGCGAGCGGGCCCTCGACCCCGGTGCGGATGACCGAATAGATGGCGAGATAGGGATTGGCGTCCGGAGCGATCGAACGCACTTCGACGCGCGCCGACTTCTCGTTGCCGAGCGGGATCCGCACCATCGAGCCACGATCGATCGCCGAGGCCTTGATCTGGTTCGGCGCCTCGAAGTGCGGATCAAGCCGGCGGTAGGAGTTCACGCTCGGGTTGAGGAAGAGGCAGATGTCGTTGGCGTTGGCGAGAATCCGGTCGATGAAATTCCAGCCCAGCGGAGTGAGGCCGTCCTGGCCCTTCTTGTCGTAGAAGAGATTCTTCCCCTTGCGGGCGAGCGAAACGTTGGTGTGCATGCCGTTGCCGTTGACTCCGGTGACCGGCTTGGGAAGGAAGCAGGCGGTCATTTCCATCCGTGCCGCCACCTGGCGCGATAGGAGCTTGTACAGCTGCACCTGATCGGCGGCGATCGTCGCCTCGGTGTAGGAGTAGTTCATCTCGAACTGTGAAGGGGCGACCTCCGGGTGGTCTTTCTCGTTGGCGAAGCCCATTGCGCGCTGCACTTCGGCGGCGGTGTCGATGAACTGGCGCAGCGAGTCGCCGGGCAGGGAGTGGTAGTAGCCACCGGTCGAGATGAATTCGAACGCGCCGTTCTCGTGGTAGTGGCGCTCGGCGTCGCGGCCCTTGAAGAGAAAGCCTTCGATCTCGTTCGAGGCGAAGGCCACCGTCTGATCCTTCTTCCACAGCTGCTCGCCGAACGCCTTGAGGCGGGCCCGCATGTCGCCGCGGTAGGGGCTGCCGTCGCGCTCCTGCACCTCGCCGAAGACCAGGATCTTGCCGGCGCCGAAGATGTCGGAGGGCAGCCAGTAGAACGCCGTCCAGTCGATCGCCAGCCGCAGGTCCGACTCGGCCTGCTGCGAGAAGCCGCGGATCGACGAACCGTCGAAAGTCAGGTTGTCGGCCGACTTCAAGAGGAACTTCTTGTCGTAGTCGAGCATGTGCAGACGACCTTCGAGGTCGGTGAAGCAGACCGTCACCGCCTTGATCCGGCGTTCGTCGGTCAGGTACTTCATCCGCTCCTCCCGGATCTTCGCCGGATCCTTGCGCGCCAGCCGGTCGGCTTTGGCAGCGAGGTTCAACTCCTCGAGCTTGTCGTAGGGAATTTCGAGGAAGTCGCGGAGGGAGGAGTTCATGGCTTGCTCCTTGTTGTGTCTGTTTTTAGATTAAAAAATGGCTTCTTTAATATAAAACTTAACACAACAAACGGAAAAGCAAAAGCTTCTGGTAAAGGTAGGGATTTCAGCGGGTCGTCCGTGGCAAGAGCTGTGCCAGGTGGCTACCGGGCGGGCTTTCGGGCTGTGCGGGGCCCCAGGGGGGGCTGCAGAAGCCGGAGGACGCCGGCGTCGGGAAGGGAGGGGGCGGTTGGACCCGAGGGTCCAGACCGGGAGGGGCGGGCTGAAGCCGGGCAGGGCCGCTTCGGCCCAGCCCGGTTTCAGTCGGTTGTCAGCTCTTCGCGGCGGGGATACGCAGGACCTGGCCGGGATAGATCTTGTCGGGGTCCTTGAGCATCGGCTTGTTGGCTTCGAAGATCGCGGGGTACTTGGAGGCGTCGCCGTAGAAGTGCTTGGCGATCTTCGACAGCGAGTCGCCGGCGACGACGGTGTACATCTGCGACTCCGGCTCCTTCTTCTTGGTCTCCAGGCGGTCGTCGACCCGGGCGATGCCGATGACGTTGCCCAGGGCGAGCACGACCTTCTCGCGCTCCGCCTGGTCGTCAACGAGGCCGTGAACCGTGGCGACGTCGCCGGTGACGTCGATCTTCAAATTCTCGACCTGCAGTGAAAACTCACCGAGCAGCTTCTCGAGCGCCTTGCGGCGCTTCATCGCATCGAGCTCGGCGGGGGAAACGTTGTGTGTCTGGGGCTGCGGCGTGCCGCCCTTGCCATCGTGATCGTCCTTGCCGAAAATCGCGGCTCCGGCATTCTTCACAAAATCGAAAAGACCCATGGGGGATCTCCTTTCCCGGGGAGTCTATGCCGGCCGCCGCTCCGCGTCGTGCGTAGTTTCTCCGCTGCTCTCGGGGCGGATGGCGATGGTTTTCGCGCGAGTCAGGCCTCGAGCCGGAAGAGCAGGTGGGCAGCCGGGCTGACGCCATACTCCTGCACGACCGGATCGGGGTACTTGGGCTCGCTGGCGGACAGGGCGTAGCCATGCCGCCGCACGAGAACGGAGAAATCCTCGCCGGCGTTGGTCATCATCGCGATGCCGTTCATGCCGGCGGCGGAAACGGCGTTCGGGACGATCATCAGTTGTCCGACCCGGTTGGCAGCGAGAAAAGCCAGCCAGGCGTCGATCGCGGGCAAGGGGCACTCGGAGAAGCTGTGGATGTTGACCGCGATGTCGACCTCGCCTGGCCGGATCGCCGCCGCGAGCTCGTGCAGGGGAAGGACCCGGACCGGCGCCCCACTTCCACCTGCCAGGCCGCGAAAACCGAGGTAGTACTCGCTGAGGAAGGTGGAGGTCGCGATGGCGTCGGTGCACAGGTAGCGCACCGTTTCGGGGAAGGCGGTGACTGCGCGGTGGGCGAGCCGGCCGTAGCCGGCGCCGATGTCGAGAATCGTGCGCCGCGGGCCGCGCGAGAGCCCGAGATGGCGCTCGAGGAAAGCGAGCTCGAGGGCCGAGTCGAGGAGATCGCGCGACACCCGGCGTCCGTCGATCTCGAAGGTGTGGACGCCGAAGAGACCATCCTCTTCGAGGCGATCGAGCAGACCCAGGCGCTCGACCTCGGCGACCCGCCGGGCACAGTAGTAGCTCAGTGCGTAACCGACCTCGTTCAGGTTCCGGCCGCGCAGCTGGAAGACGTAGGGGTTGTCGCCGCGGAACTGACAAAAGTCGGCGGTCGCGAGGAGCTCGTCGGTCCAGATCGGGTCCGCGGCCATCGGGGAAGCAAGGTCACGGTAGGCGCGGGAAAGCTCCCGCAGGCGCGGGTGGTCGGTCCGGAGAGCATCGGCGCTGCCGGACGGCAGCGGCTTACCGCTGTGGCTCGGCAGGTCGATGGGCGAGCGCTGCCAGGGATAGACCAACCGGCTGGCTATGCGCTCGAAACCGCGTCGAGCCAACGCATGGTCGATCGTTCGCCTGAGGAATCCGGGAATGCCCATGAGTGAGGAACAAGCGTATGTCAGGCGGGGCTGCCTCCCCTATCGGAAGGGCGTCGCGAGTGTAGACTCGGCTCTCACCGAGTTGCAACGCCCCGTGTCCTGTTTTTTTGACGCAGTCCGTATCTTGAAATAGGAGCCAGATCCATCGTCGAATCAGGTTGGGGAAGGCATCGCGGAGTTTCCCGGGCCTGGAGCCGAACCATGCGTCACCCACCGAAGAGGAGAGTTCCATGATCCGAACCGCTTGCCGACTGCTGCTTTGCGCATTTGTCGTCTCGACCGTCGCTTACGGTGAAGCCGCGACGACCTTCTACGGCACTACCCAGGGGCAGCCGACGTTCAACCGGCCCAGTGACCTCGTCAGCCTGAGCGGCGCGATCGTGCGCTATCACGTTCAGCCGTTCTTCCCCAACGCCGACTCCGACTGCTTCATCCAGAGCGTTCAGGAGGGCGGCTTTGACGGCTACGTTCTCCTCTATCGCAACGGGTTCAACCCGGCCAATCCGCTCGCCACCCTGGTGGATCTGGACGACGACGGGCCGGAGTACGGCGTCGGCGAATCCCGGCTTCCCAGCCGGGCACTGCTGTTCAACGACAACTACTACCTCGTCACGACCGCATACAACGAAGGAACGTTTGGGACCTTCTCGAACCAGGTCATTTGTGAGAATCCGGCGACCCGCGTTCTCGTCGGCGACGATTCCTTCGGGACCGGGCAGACGTCGGACTATGATGGGCGCCGCGCTCAGCTGCTTGGCGGGCGGTTCGAGGTCTCGGTCACCGGCTTCGATTTCGCGTTCACACCGTTCGTTGGCAAGACCGTTCCCATGGGATCGAGCGACTCGGCGATCTTCTACTTCTTCCAGCCGGCCAACTTCGAGCTTCTGATCAAGATGGTGAACGCCTGCGGACTCAATAGCCGCTATTGGGTCTACTACGCAGCGACGACGAACGTCGACTTCACCATCACGGTGGAAGACACCTTTGCCAGCCCACCTTTCAATATCAAGACTTACCACAACTCGCTGGGCACTCAGGAGAGAACATCCGTCGCCGATTCGAACGCCTTCGCGACCTGTTTCTGAGGTCGTCCGGATCTCGGCCGGATCGCCATCGGCGTCCAAATGTGGGCCCGCCCTCCCTTCGGGGGAGGCGGGCCTTTTTTCGCCCGAGGCGCGCGGGAAAGCCATACCTGGCTAGACTGCCCTCGCCTCTCTCCCGGATGAGAACGCCCGCGCGAGGAAGGGCCCGGCTCAGCGCCGGCGCTTCGGAACCCCGGGATTCCGGCATCCGCTGGTTACGGCGACGTTTGCAGAATCGGCGATGTCTGATGCGGCCCGTTCGCACTCCGGACTCTGACGCGCCGGGTGGGTGCCATTCGCCCTGATGACGATTCCCCGGGGCTTTGCAAGCCTCGTGGCGAGGAAGAGTGCAGTCTTCTCTTGCGGGGTCGATCGCGAGCCGCGACCAGGCACAGCCGTTGCACTTGCGGCTGGTCCGTGGCGACGCGAGGTCCTTCAAGGGCTCTCGCGCTCGCCTGAGGTGGGGTTCGCGACTGCTCGCCCGGCATCCCATTTCTCCCTCCCCGGATGCTGGCGAGTCGAGGACCTTCCGATGAAGACCACAACAGCAGCACGAACGGGCATCGCCGCCGCCCTTCTTCTGATGGGCGCCGCCGCTGTCGCCCACGCCGACGCCGCGACGACTTTCTATGGCACCACCAAGGGACAGCCGACCTTCAATCGCCCTGACGGCCTCTCCTCGTTGAGCGGCCAGATCGTGCGCTACTCGGTGCAGCCGTTCTTTCCCAATGAGGATGCGATGTGCTCCATCTCGAGCATCCAGGAAGAAAATTTCGACGGCTTCATCTCCCTCTACGAGGGCGAATTCGATCCGGCCTCGCCGCTGACGAATCTCATCGCGCTCGATGACGACGGCCCCGACTTCGGCACCGGTCAGTCCGTCCTGGATCCGATGGTGCTCGACTTCGCCGACAACTACTATCTGGTGACATCCGCCTACCTCGCCGGGGACTTCGGAACGTTCTCGAACCAGGTCGCCTGTGATGGTCCCGCGACTCGGGTGCTGGCGGGAGATGGCGACTTCGGCCCGGGCAATTTCGATGGCCGCGCCGCTGAGGTTCTGGGGGGACGCTTCCGGATTTCGGTGACCGGGGAGAACTTCTCG
>JBDSRU010000084.1:0-2872 GCA_039929145.1 Thermoanaerobaculia bacterium | reverse complement strand
GAAGCGCCGGGTCTCACCGCCGCGCCCGGAGAGCGGCACGGGAGCCCGGTCGAGCGGCGCCAGCGAGAGCTCCGCGAGGTGCACCGCCTGCGCGACCGTGCCGGCGGAACCGGCCTCACCCTCTTGCCCGGAACGGAAGCCCTCGCGGACTTCGCCTGCGAAATCGGTCGAAGTCTGGAAGCTCCTGCCACCGAATCCTTCCCAGGCAAGCGGAGCTTCTGGCAAGAAGGACGTCGTGCGCAGCGGCGCGGCCTCTTCGCCGCGCGCCCGCGCCAGCGCCAGGCGCAACTGCTCTCCCAGCCGGTCCATCAGCCTGGGATCGCGAAAGCGCACCTCGGCTTTCTGAGGATGAACGTTGACGTCCACGTCAGAAGGCAAAAGCTCGATAAATAGAAAAAGGGCCGGGAACTCGTCGGTGCGCCATTCGTCGCGCACCGCGCGGTAGAACGTCGCAAGCACCGCGCGGTCGCGCACCAGCCGACGATTGACAAACACGAAGCTCCGCCGCGCGCCACGCGCCGTCGCCGGAGAGCCGACGAAGCCATGGGCAAAGCGCTGGCCCAACCGCTCCGGACTCGCCAACGGTGACTCGTCCGTCTCTACCTTTACCAGCAGCTTTTCAAACGCCTCGCCAAACACCTCACCGATCCGGCGGCGCAATCCATCCGAGAGCGAAGAATCTCCGGAGGGCTGAGCCGAGGTCTCGAGAAGAACGCGACCCTCGCTGCGGACACGGAAGGCGACGTCCGGCCTGGCAAGGACGTAGCCCTCGACCACCTCGACGCAGCGCCTGAGCTCGGTCTCGCGCGACTTCAGGAACTTCCGCCGCGCAGGGACGTTGAAGAACAGCGAGGCGACATCGATCGTCGTGCCCTTGGTGCGCGCCATCGGCTCGACCGCCAGGATCCGGCCGCCCTCGAGGAGGACGCGAGTCCCTTCGCCGTGCGCCGTCGCCGCAGTCAGCTCGACCTTGGCGACCGCGGCGATCGTCGCCAGCGCCTCGCCGCGGAAGCCGAGAGTCGCCACCTGCTCGAGGTCGGCCATCGACGAGATCTTGCTGGTGGCATGGCGATCGAAGGCGAGCAGCGCGTCGTCGCGGTCCATCCCGGACCCATCGTCCGCGATGCGGATGCGCTGCCGGCCGCCCCCCTCGAGCTCGAGCTCGATCCGCGTAGCCCCCGCATCCAGCGCGTTCTCGACCAGCTCCTTGACCACCGAAGCCGGCCGCTCCACCACCTCCCCGGCGGCGATCTGCGACACCAGGCGGTCGGGCAGGATCTGGATGCGCGGCATGGCGCGATTCTATCGGCTCCGCCAGAATCCGGGCCGCCGCTTGGAGTGTGCGACCGCAACGACCGCTATTGGCGGGCCAGCGCGATAGACGATTGAAAACGGGAAGCAGCCCGGGAAGACAAACCTCCGAGTGCCATGTAAATGAGCCGGCCATCGAGATGGCGCCTCGCGAATGGCGCGAACGGCAGATTCCAGTTCGAGAAGGAAACCGCGAGCCGCTAGGGGACTTCGAGCGCTGTACCAGTTCCGGGCCTCTTCAGCCTCGGCAACTGCCTCGGGGTGCCACCTCAGCTCATTCTAAACCACGGAAGAGGCGCTCGCGAACCTCTGACCAGGGAACAGTCTCTACAGAACCTGCCTCGATTGCTTCGACCCGGCGACGGATCTCATCCGACCAAGCCTCTTCGACTCCAGGTTCCGACGGACCCTCGAGGCTCTCGATGAGCGCGCCGGCCACGGAGGCCCGATCTGCCTCATCCAGCGAGAGCGCCTGTTCGAGTACCTCGGTCACCTTGGGACTCATTGCGGAAAGTATACGCCCCGGTCGCCACAGTCACCTCGGCGCCCATCAGCCGGCTAGGACAGATCCTGTACAAGAAAGTTCCTGTCGCCAGCACGTCGATTGCACCTCGCTCGGGTGACGAAGTGCGATCGGAAACCTCTGCCGTCGGCCTGAGCCTTCCGCTAGCTCGAGCTTCCGAAGGCGCTGCGTTTCACCGCATCCGGCACTGTCATCCTGGTTCCAGGAGTGGGATCGAAGCGCAAGTCGGTCCACCGTCTCGCCCTTTACCGGCAATGCAGGCTTCGAGGACAGCACCTCGGCTCTTGGTCGACTCACTTCGCCAGGACGACGTAGCCGACGATCGCCTCGATCATGACGGGGCCATAGACACGGCTGTCAACGGACTCGTCTCTGTTGTCTCCAAGGACGAAAACTTCACCTGCGCCTACTGTCGTCGGCGGCAAGTAGTCGCGAAGGCGAACGAGCGGCGGTAACGAAGGATCCGAGGGGTAGATATTCGGATCGGAATGCAAGACGTAGGGTTCTACCGGTACGACCCCGTTTACCAACAGCTGCTTCGCGCGGATTTCTACCTGATCACCCTCGAACGCGACGACCCGCTTCACCAGGAGGTTCGTGATTTTGGTTGGGTCAACGAATACAACCACATCTCCGGGCTGAGGCCTCTGAGAGGGGCCAGGCGGACGAGAATAGAACACCGCATTCATTGGAATCAGCGGCGCCATCCCCGCGCTGGTGGAGGTATGCGCCCTGAGACCTTCCTCCGCCAGTACCACTGCGAGGAAGCCGGCGAACGAAGCGATGACAGCGACCAGCGATACGCTCCAGAGTCTCTTCGTCATTTTCTGATCCTCGCCTGATTACTGCGCCTAAGTCCAACGGCAGTGCCCGGGCGAACGCCCCTGAATTGCCCGCCGCCACGAGAAGGCTTCTTCGTTTCTCGAGTGGGGCCCACGCGATGCCTTAGCCAGAGGGGGGTCGCCACGGCTCTTGCACGTGCGCGAGCCAGACCAGATCGGGGTTGAGCGCGCGCACTCGCAGCTGGCCCTCGGTCTT
>JBDSRU010000083.1:0-8931 GCA_039929145.1 Thermoanaerobaculia bacterium | reverse complement strand
GCGAGCAGGAGATGCGCATCGCCGCCGACCCCGAGCGCTTCTTCCGCCCGCCTTACGTGGGCCCGAGCGGTTGGGTCGGCGTGCAGCTCGACCGCAGGGTCAGCTGGAAGATGGTCGAGGAAATGTTGATCGGAGGCTGGCGCCTCGTCGCGCCGAAGAAGCTGCTGGCGACGCTGCCCGGACCGGGTCAGCGCGCCTAATCAGCTGAGGCAGGCGGCCAGTGCGGCTTCGACGCGATCGATTGCCGGGGCGATCTCTTCGATGCCGACGGCGCCGACCGAGAGTCGGAACCAGCCGTTGTCGGCGCGGGTGCCGAAGGCATGGAACGGCACGATCGCGAAACCGGCCTGCTCGAGCAGATACTGGCGGATATCGCGGTTGTTCTCGAAATGCCGACCGGCGCCGCTGGTGCCGATGAGGTCGAACTGTACCGAGAGATAGAGCGCTCCGGTCGGCGGCAGATGGCGGACCGGAAAACCGCGCTCGGCGAGCCGCGTGAGGCCGCGATCGAGCGCCGCGAGACGAAGGTTGATGCCCTCGCGAATCGCTCCCGAGAGGGCGTGCACCAGCGCCGGATCGGCGAAGAGCTCCGCGGTCGCGATCTGCTCCGGGCGCGGAGCCCAGGCACCGACGTGACCGAGGAAGTCCTTCATGCGCGAGATCAGGAAAGGCGGCCCGACCGCCCAGCCCACACGCAGCCCTGTCGCCGCGAACGCCTTGCTGATCCCGTCGATCATCAATGTATACGGGGCGACTTCCGGCACCAGCTCGACCGGCGTCGTGTGCGGCGCCGAGTCGGCGGCGAGGAGCCAGTAGATCTGGTCGTAGAACAGGAAGAGCGGCTTCGCTCCCGGACCGCGGCGGCGGTTCTCGTCCACGACGAGCTGCGCGATCGCCCGCAACTGCTCGCGCGCGAAGCCGGTGCCCGCGGGGTTCAGCGGACTGTTCAGCGCCAGAAGCTTGGCGCCGGCGAGATGCGGGGCGAGACACTCGGCGGTCGGCTGAAAGCCGGTCTCAGCCGTGGTCTCGACGGCGATTCCTTCGGCTCCGGCGAGATGGCAGTAGTGGTTGTTGTTCCACGACGGCACCGGATAGACCACTTTGTCGCCCGGATCGAGCACCGCACGGAAGAGCGAATAGATCAGCGGCCGCGCGCCACCGGCGATCAGGATGCCGTCTTGCGGGTAGTCGAGCGCCAGCGCCTCGCGGTAGAAGTCGGTGACGGCGCGCTTCAACTCCGGGACGCCGTCCGAAGGCGGATAGTTCGTCTGCCCTGCGGCGAGCGCCCGGGTGATCGCCAACTCGAGCTCGAGCGGAATCCGGAACTGCTTCGGCGCGAAGTCGCCGACCGTCAGATTGAGGACCGGCTGGCCCTTCTCCGCCAAGGCGCGGACTTCGCCGGCGATGCGCAGGATCTCGGAGCCGACGAGCGCCGAGACCATCTCTCCCAGGCCCTGATGGGGAGCGGTCGGCGTACCGAAGTCGAGGGGCTTCACAGGCAGAGTCAGGGTCATCGCGCGATCTCCACGTCGCTCGCAAGGCTATCCGACCGGAGGGGTGGAGGGAAGGCTCCCGGCAGGGGAATCGAGGTCATCGGCACGCGAAGTGCTTGCGCCCGCGCACGGTCGAAATAGCCCTTGACAGGTCGGAACCACGGGCGTACTTTGATCCCACTTCGCGAAGCGGGCAGGTAGCCCGGACCGAAGGAAGAAGGCGAAGCCAGCACCGTCGGAAACGATGCCAGGGGGTCATGGAATGACGCCACCGGACAGTCCAGGATCCCCGGGAACGGTCGCAGAGACGGCCGGGCATCCCGGGGGCACGACGCGGAGATCGCGGCGGACGGCTTGACGAGATTGCTTCGCGTGTCGCTTCGAGCGACCGATGCGAAGCCCGGACCCTGACGGTCCTACGACGAAGCCGCCTGACCAGACTGCCGCGGCCAGATGCTGGAAGCTGACGAGTTCTCGAGCCTGGAACGGGGAGGCGGAAACGCTTCCCCGTTCGTGTGTTCAGGCGCCGGTCCTCCCGCCGCACCAGGTATCGAGATCGACCGGTGGAATAATAGTTGACACATCAATGGTTAACATGCAGAGTTGATGTTGTCGATAGGACCGCACAGGAGGAAGACAATGGCGCAGGAGAGCTCGACGCGAGGCACGACCGGTCTGCACCACGTCACGGCGATCGCCGGACCGGCACAGGAGAATCTCGATTTCTATGCCGGCGTGCTGGGCATGAAATTGGTCAAGAAGAGCGTGAATCAGGACGACCCAGGCACTTACCACCTCTTCTACGCCGACGCCGAGGGGCGCCCCGGCACCGACCTGACGTTCTTCCCCTGGACACAGATGGCGCCTGCGCGGCGCGGGCACGGCCTCGCCACGGAGGTCTCGCTCGCCGTCGTCCCGGGCAGTCTGGACTTCTGGAGCGCGCGCCTCGAACGCTACGGAACTCCGGTCGGCGCTCCCGAGACCCGCTTCGGCGATCGCGTGCTGGCCTTTCTCGATCCGCACGGCCTGAGTGTCGCGCTGGTTGCGAGCGCGAGCGCCGCGGCGCGCCCTTTCACGCCTTGGGAAGACGGCCCGGTGCCGGTGGAGCGACAGATCCGCGGGCTCGACGGTGCGCGGCTCTGGCTGCGCCATCTCGCCCCGACCGAAGCGTTGCTCGAAGCACCCATGGGTCTCACCCGCATCGGTGAAGAGGACGGCTGGGTGCGGTGGGGGATCGCCGACGCGGACGCCGACGGTCTCGCACCTTCGGGTACCCGGCTCGATCTCGCGCAGCGCCCGGACACCCAGCGCGGCATGTGGGGCACAGGCGCCATTCACCATCTCGCCTGGCGGGTCGGTGACGACGCCCACGAACTCGAGTTGCGCGCCGCGATCGCCGAGTCCGGCCCGCATCCGACGCCGGTCATCGACCGCTTCTGGTTCAAGTCGGTCTACTTCAAGGAGCCTGGGGGCGTTCTCTTCGAGCTCGCCACCGACGGTCCAGGCTTCGCCGTCGACGAAGCACGAGACAAGCTCGGCGAGACCCTGGTTCTGCCGCCTTGGCTCGAGCCGCAGCGCCCGACGATCGCCGCAGGCCTGCCGGTGCTGACGGCACCGTCGCCGCGGGAGCCTGGGCGGTGAGCCTCGCCGATCCGCACGCCGGGACAGCCGTGCTGGCCGAAGGTGCGCCGCTCGCTGAAGCGCGCACCGCGGTCGTGCTGGTCCATGGACGCGGTGCTTCGGCCGAGGACATCCTCGGCTTCGCCGGGCTCTTGTCTCGTCCGGGAGTCGCCTTTCTCGCTCCGCAGGCGGCCGAGCACACCTGGTATCCGCAGCGCTTTCTCGCGCCGCTCGCGGTCAATGAGCCCTGGCTCGCCTCGGCGCTTGCCAAGCTCGAGAGTCTGCGCTCGAACCTTCACGCCGAAGGCGTTCCGGACTCGCGGATCGTCTGGCTCGGCTTCTCGCAGGGAGCCTGCCTGGTGAGCGAGTATGTGGCGCGCCAGCCCCGTCGTTGGGGTGGACTGGTGGCGGCGGTGGGCGGCCGGATCGGGCCACCGAACACGCCCTTCGACGACCCTGGGGATCTCGCGCGCACGCCCGTCTACCTGGGCTGCGGCGATCCGGATCCGCACATTCCCTGGCCGCGGGTCGAGGAGAGCGCGGCGGCCTTCGAGCGTCAGAACGCCGCGGTCACGAAGCGGCGCTATGCCGGCTTTCCGCACTCGGTGCACCCCGAGGCGGTCACCTTTGCGCAGGAACTCCTGGCCAACCTTCAGGCTTCCTGATTCAGACGTGCCACCAGACGGCGCGGGTGATCCTTTCGCCCCGCCGGTCCAGGCTGATCCGCCAGTAGATCGTGCCCGCCGCATGCCGGGCCCGACAGAGCAGCGTGCGCTCGCCGTCGAGAGGGCTGTCGCGCAGCACCTCGAACGCCTGCAGCGCGCCCAGCCGGGGAAGACGGCCGGCAAGACCGGGGGCGCCCTCCCAGACCGGGAGAGCGATCCCCGGCGCATAGCGCCCGAGGTCGGCCCTGCCGCTCAGGAAGTTCTCGTAGTCGAGGCGCAGACGCTGCACGAAGGTGGCTTCGGCCGCAGGTGCGAGCGGGCCGAGCTTCGCGAGCGCGAGCGCCGGTTCCAGGAGCCCCGCGACACCGATCGCAAGGCCCACCGGATCGCTCCCGGCGGCATGCTCCAGATTGGTGAAAACGACGATCGAGAGCCGGCGCACGGGAAAGCGCACGAAACCGACCCCGCTGTGCCCGGAGTGGAGCGTCACCGGTTCGCCGAGCAGATCGTCGAGGCCGACGCCCAGACCGTAGCGGCTCCACTGGAAGATCTCGCCGGCGGCGCTGCCGTCGGCCAGCCGTGAGGGCGTCGTGAGCGTCACCACGCCGGCGCGGGAGAGCACGCGCTCGCCGTCTTGCGCGGCGAGGAAGCGCGCGAAGTCGGCGGTGGTCATCCCGAGGTCGGAATAGAGCGGACCGAAGTCGGTGTCGAGACGGCGGTCGCGCAGCAGCGCTCCTGCGCTGTCGAGCGTGTAGGCCGAGACGCGGTGCGGCAGGACGACCGCCGGCGTCATCGAGAGCGGAGAGGTCATGCCGGCGGGAGCGAAGAGGTATCGCCGCACGAACTCCCACCACGTCGCCTCCGTCGCCTTCTCGGTCGCCAACTGGGCGAGGAGCAGTCCGGTATCCGAATAGAGAAATCGCCGCGCCGGCGGAGCAACGGGAACGAGCCGCTGCGCCTGCGCCAGGAGGTGCTCGGTCGTGTAGTCGGTGAAGTACCGCCCCTCGACGGAGGGCACCGTGTCGTCGGGGAGCCCGGAGAGATGCGACACCAGCTGGCGCAGAGTGGCGTCGGGCAGCTGGATGTCGACCCATTGCGAGACCGGATCGTCCAGTTGGAGCGCTCCGAGCTCGGCCGCCTTTACCAGCGCCGTCGCGGTGATCTGCTTGTCGAGCGAAGCGATGGCAAAGATCGACTCCGCGGTGACCGGCGTCGCGGTCTCGACGTTCGCCAGCCCGTAGCTCGACATCCGGACGACCTCGCCGTCGCGCGCCACCGCGAGGCCGAGCCCGGGAATCTTCCGCAGCGCCATTTCGCGGGCGAGATAGTCGTCGATCGTGTCGGCGAAACCCGCCGCGAGAGGGCCGAGCAGGCCGAGTCCTGCGACTACGCTGCGCGAAATCCATTGCCGCCGGTGTCGGGTTGCCATGCAGCTGACAATACCGAAGCCGCGCTCAGGGAGCGGTTTGCGACCAGCGGCTCGTGTCACCCTCGTAGTCGAAGCCGTCCCAGAACAGGACGGTCCGGTTGGAGAAGCAGTAGAGCCGCCGCGAACCGCTGCAGCCGGTGCTCGAGGAGAACTCCGTCCACTCCGGGAGCTGGGCGTAGTTCGGTCTGCCGCCGGTGTGGTTCGCGCTGGTGCCGTTCGTCCACTCCAGGCAGTTGACCCCCGAGGCCGTGCCGTCGGCGAGCGTGCCGGTCGCCACCTCGGGTGTGCCGATCACGTAGTGACCGTTCTCGTCGACGTGGAGGCTGGTGTCGAGCGAGCCGTCGGTGAGATCGGCGAGGTCACCCGCGACAGTGTAGGCATCGAGGCGCTTCCAGGGGCCGTTCGTGGCGAGGCGATCGCGTGCGTCGGTGCTCGTCGTCGACAGCCAGGCGACGAACGAGGGCGGGTCCGGGAGGTGCGCTGCCGCGGCGGCGCTCCGGCAGATGGCATCCCCCGCATCGAGTCCGCTCTCTCCCGCCGCTCCGGACCAGGTCGCGAGATTGCCGCTCCCTGACAGCGAGGTGATGAAGGCCGGACTGCCCGCGCTCCAGCGCAGCGTCACGGTTTCGCTATCCCCCGGCTCGAAGCAGAGCAACCGTTGCAAGGTCGAGCAGGAGGGCAGGAAGCCTCCCTGCGTCCAGGTTGAAACTGTGCCGAGGCCATCGCCGCGCGCCGCCGAGCTGCCGTCGACTCCGGATGTCCAACCCGAGCAGTGGAACGGTCCGTTGTTGAACTGTTTGCCGTCCGCGCCAGTCCCCGTCCAGTAGGTCCGACCTTCGATTTCGTCCGGCAGTCCGTCACCGAACTCATCGAGCAGCGCCGGGCGAAAGATCTTCGGGTTGCTCGACGTGAGCTCATCGAGCGTGCCGGTGAAATTCGTGACGCCGTTGACCAGATACCAGGGTCCGGTGGCCAGCGGAGTGCCGCCGACACAGGTGCCTTTCTCTCCGGTCTGACCCCGCAGGTGGCAGTAGGCATCGGTCGATTCAGACGACAGCCAGACGCGATAGGTGTTGGCATTCGGCAGGGCAGCGGCGGTGGCGCGGGCGCGACAGATCGCGTTGCCGGCGGCGAGCCCGGTGGCGTTTCCGGCATCGGGCCAGCTTCCCAGGTTGGCGTTGCCCGACACCGAGGTCACGAACGCACGGCGTTTCACCGCCTCCGCCGGCAAGGCGCCGAGCAGGATCAGGGCGGCGACCGCGACCCACGACTTGCCGGCAGCGAAACCTGATAGCGAAGTGGCGCAAGAGGGGTTGGGCTGTGACGCGCGCTGCAGGTCGAACTGGACCATCGCTCTCTCCGAATCGAATGAGGCCCCGAGGTGGGACCTCAAGGCTGGATGCGGAGAAGAGCGAAACCGCGGGCCACCCGGAGGTCCGGGCCGTTGGGGCTCAGGCGGCAGGTCGGAGAATCGCGAAGCCGATGAAGCGCAGCGCGCCATCCGCGTCGGTCGAGGCGAGGCGGGCCATCTCGCGGGTGACCGGCGACGTCGCGTCGCGCAGCCAGGCGGTGCGCAGGAGCGCCGCCCGCACCTCCGGTGTGCGCGCGACGCCGTTCTCGGCGCCGTAGTCGAGCCCGAACGCCCGCAAGAGCCCGTCGAGCGCCCGCGGATCCTCGAGCTCCGCCAGGGCGAGCGCAGCGCTCATCCTCACCGGTGGAGCCTCGTCATCGAGCAACTTCTCGAGCAGGGCGAGCGCGTTCTTCGGCCCCGCCGCGGCGATCGCCTCGGCAGCTTGCCAGCGCAGCTGGGCGGTCGCACCCTTCCTCGCGTCGACCTTGGCGAGATAGCGGCTGCGCTCACCGGACGCGAAGTTGCCGACCAGCTGCACCGCCTTCTTGATCTGCTGCAGGGCGCTCATCGCGCCGAGGCCGCCGGTCATGAGGATGCCGACCGCCGCCTGCAGAAAAGGCGAGATCGCCCGCCAGATAGAGCGGAAGCCACGGTGGTCGAGAGTCCAGTCCTCCTTGCCGAGGGCGGCTTCCACCTTCGGCAGCTGCGAGAGATCGCCGAGCTCGAGCAGGGCCACCTGGGTCCAGGCGATGAGCCAATCGTTGCCCGGTCCCTCGGTGAGCGCGCGCGCCAGGGCGCCACGCGAGCGCTCGCCGCCGAGCTCGACCAGGTCGCGCACCACGAGCGCGCGGATGTCCTGCCTTTTGGTGTCGGTCGAACGGCGCTGGGTGATGACGTCGACCGCCCAGTCGAAGGCCGCCGCGTCACCGGTCTCGTAGAGCGCCTGCGCGGCGCGCAGCTGCTCCTCCGGGTCGGAGTCTTCGAGCTCCTGACGCAGTTGCCGCTTGGCGGACTCATCGTCGAAGCCGACCGCCAGGGCGCGCAGAGCGGTCTGTTTGGTGTCGGGGTCCTTTCGCCACTTGGCGAGCCGCCGCAGCGGCTCGACGGCGCGCGCATCGCGGGAGCGCCCAAGCCCGGCTGCCGCCCCGCGGAAGTAGAACTCGTTGTTCTTGCCCTGACCGTAGGCCATCAACTGCTGAAGCGCAGCGGCCGCGCGCTCCGGCGTCAGGCCGCCGCCGCCGATCAGGAAACCGAGCCCGGCGAGAGCGGCGTTGCGCACCTGGACCGTCCCCGGCAGCGGATCGCCCTTCCTGGCCTTTTTGCCGGCGCTTTCGGGATCGATGCTCGGAATCCCTCCCGGTAGTCCGCCGCTGCCCGCCGGCGCCTCGGTGATCGACTCGGCCTCGGCGAGCATCCAGACGAGCAAAGTCTCGGCACGCTCGGGTCCAAGTCCGAGAATCCCCTGCAGGCAGGCTTCCGGAACCCAGGCTTGGGGCAGGAAAGCGAGGCACTGCACGTAGAAGCGTGCCGCGGCGTTGGCGTCCCCCAGGCGCTCGAGAGCTGCGGCGGCCTCGATTCCGCGCACCCACGGGTCGGTGAGCGCCTGTTGCATCTCCTGTTGCATCTGGTCACCCGAGGGGGGCGCAGGAGCGACCGGGGAGATGCCGAGGTAGGCCCCGGCCATCATCTTGCCGGGTGACTGCTTGGCCGCCCACTCCTGCTGCTTCTTCATCGTGTCGCCGCCCATCACTCCGCCGAGGCCCGCCATCATCAGACCGATGAAATTGGTCTGCCCCTTGAGGGCGCCGCGCAGCTGCTGCAGGGCGCGCGCTCGGAGGTCCTCCGGCACCAGCGTCGCGCCCTCGCCAGCCAGAAAGCTCGCGACCACCGGGTTGCGGGTCTCCTTGAGCACCCGCTCGTCGAGCAGCCCGGTGAGCGGATCGGACGGGAGAGCGGCGCTCGCGCCAGGCTGTGCGGCAGCCGGGTTCGAGGGGAGCGAGCTTTCGAGAAGCAGGAACATGAGTACGGAGGCGAGGATTCGGCGCATGGAGATCTCCTGGCAACTTACGTGAGAAGGGCGCTCCAATCGGCTCAATGTTAGAATTTTCTCCGCTATGGCGCCCCTCGACCCCAACGCGTTCCCGCTCGCACTCCAGGATCTGGCGGTCAAGATCCGGGACAGCGTCCGCCTTTCCGCCGAGGATGCCCTGCTCTGCTTCGAAACTCCGCACGTCCTGGCACTCGGCCGTCTGGCGAACGAAGTGAGGCGGCGGATGCACGGCAACACGGTCTATTACAACCTCAACCGTCACATCAATCCGACGAACGTCTGCGTTTATACCTACAACTGCAAGTTCTGCAGCTTCGCGGCGA
>JBDSRU010000082.1:0-6017 GCA_039929145.1 Thermoanaerobaculia bacterium | reverse complement strand
AGGTTCCGTTTCTGGCCAACCTCGTGGCGACGGTGGGCGACGAGCAGGACCTGCTCGCGGATCGCTCGACCTTTTCCGGCCGCCTGGCGCGCCTCGCCGAGGCCTATCGCGCCGCCGGACCGCACAGCCTCGCCCTGCTCGACGAGCTGGGCTCCGGCACCGACCCCGAGGAGGGCACGGCGCTCGCGGTCGCGCTGCTCGAGACTCTCGTCGAGCGCGGCGGTCTGGCCCTCATCACGACCCATTTGACCGGCCTTGCGGCGGCGGCCATGGAGCTTCCAGGCGCGGCCTGCGCGGCGATGGAGTTCGAACCCTCGACCGGACGGCCGACCTTCCGGCTGCTGGCAGGCTCTCCCGGCGGCAGCGAGGCGCTGGCGCTGGCGCGGCGAATGGAGCTTCCGGCGGAGTGGATCGCGCGCGCCGAGGCGCTGCTCGGTGACGAGCATCGCGATCTTCGCCGTCTCCTCGCCGAGCTCGAAGCGACGCGCGAGCGGCTCGCCATCGAGGCGGAGGCGACGCGCACGGCGCGCGCCGAAGCGGAGCTCGCCGGAGACCGGCTCGAGCGCGAGCGCGCCGAGCTCGAAGCCGAGCGCCGCTCTCTGGGCGCGCGCGTGCGGCGCGAGCTCGCCGAATTCCGCGAACGCGTCACCCGCGAGCTCTCCGGCGCGGCGGAGAAGATCCGCACCGAGCTTGCGGCCGGGCGCAAGCGGAGCGTCGCCCAGCAGGTGGCCGCGGCGCTGTTCGCGGAGGCTCCGCGGGTCGAGGGCGACGAGGGCGCGCGTTCGGATCTGCCGCTCACGATCGGCGCGCAGGTGCGCCACGCGACCCTCGGCTGGCGGGGCGTGGTCGAGAAGCTCTCGGGAGAAAAAGTAGAGGTCCTGTCGAACGGCAAGCGCCTGCGCCTGCAGGCGGGCGACCTCCTGGTCGAAGCGTCGCCGCCGGCGAAAGAGAAGACTCCGGCCGTCCGCCGCTCCGGCGCCGAAGTCGATCGTGCTCCCGTGCCGCAGGAGCTCCATCTGATCGGTCAGCGGGTCGAGCCGGCGCTCGAAGAGATGGACAGCTTCCTCGATCAGGCGACGCTCTCCGGTCGCGCCGAGGTGCGCATCGTTCACGGCCACGGCTCGGGTCGCCTGCGCGATGCCGTGCGTGAACGGCTGCGCAAGCACCCGGCGGTCGTCACGTCGCGTCCCGGCGCACCCAACGAGGGCGGCAACGGCGCGACCGTCGTGACGCTGCGCGACTAGGATTGAGGCAGAATCGGATCATGTCGCTTCGCACTGTCGATCGTGAGTCCGATCTGAGCCACCTGCGCCGGGCCGTCGAGCTGTCGCGCGAGAAGATGCTCGCCGGCGCCGGCGGTCCGTTCGGCGCCGTCATCGCGGGCCCGGACGGGGTCGTCGGCGAGGGCTGGAATTGCGTCACCTCCATGCTCGACCCCACCGCCCACGCCGAGGTCGTCTCGATCCGCGCCGCCTGCGAGCGGCTCGCGCGCTTCGAGCTCTCCGGTCTGACGATTTATTCGAGCTGCGAACCCTGTCCGATGTGCCTGGCCGCGATCTACTGGGCGCGTCTCGACCGTCTCGTCTACGCCAATACGCGCGCCGAGGCGGCCGCGATCGGCTTCGACGACGCCGAGTTCTACACCCAGATCGCCCTGCCCCTGGACGCCCAGACGCTGCCCACAGAGCATCTCGGACTCGAGGAGGCGCGCGCTGTTTTCGAGCTCTGGCGAGTGAAGGCCGAGAAGATCAGCTACTGAGGGCGGCCGAGCTTCTCGGCTGCGAGCGCGATCGCCTCGTGGGTCGCCGGGAGGCCGAGATCGGGGATCGCGCCCCGCCCGCCGCCCGCCGCTCCCTCCCTGCGACTGGCGTACGAGAGCGCGTTCTTGATCGCGCACCAGACGGCAATGCCGAGCATCAAAGGCGGCTCGCCGACCGCCTTCGTGCTGCGCAGGATCTGCGGCACGCCATCGCTGTCGAGCAGGTCGACATGGAACTCCGGAGCGATGTCGGTGATGTTGGGAATCTTGTAGGTGGTCGGCGAATGCGACAGGAGGAAGCCGCGTTCGTCGTAGACCAGCTCCTCGGCGGTCACCCAACCGATCCCCTGCACGAGGCCGCCGTAGATCTGGCCGAGCTCGATAGCCAGATGGATCGGCTTTCCGATGTCCATCAGCACGTCGAGCCGCGAGACCTCGAGGGTGCCCAGCAGGCGGTCGATCTTCACCTCGGCGACGCAGGCGCCGGTCGTGTAGTAGGCGAAGGGTGTCCCCTGGCCACTCTCGCGGTCGAAGCCGATGTCGGGCGTGGCGTAGAAGCCGCGCGCGCCGAGGTCGACGCGCTCGGTGCGCGCGCGCTGCGTGAGCTCCGCGAAGGAGAGGGCCCTGGTCGCGGGAGCCCGTACGTCCCAGCAGCGGTCGTCGTCGAAGCGGACATCCGCCGGCGAGCGCTCCAGCCCCGCGGCGGGGTCGGCGAACAGATCGGCGGCGAGCTCGACGAGCCGAGCCCGGATCTGCCGGCAGGCGTCGATCGCAGCGCTGCCGTTGAGATCGGTCGAAGCGGATGCGGCAGTGGGCGAGGTGTTGTTGTTCTTCTCCGTCGAGGTCGTCATGACGACGACGCGCTCGAAGGAGATCCCGAGCTCCGCGGCGACGATCAGCGCCAGCTTGGTGTTGACACCCTGGCCCATCTCGGTGGCGCCGGTCGAGACCTGGACCGTGCCGTCGGTGTAGACGTTCACCAGGGCGTTCGCCTGGTTGAGCATCTTGTTGGTGAACGAAATGCCGAACTTCACCGGCACCAGCGCCAGGCCCGAGAGGGCAACCGGCTCGCGTTCGTTGGACCCTTCGATCCGCGCCCGCCGCGCGCCGTAATCCGAGCTCGCCTCCAGCCGGTCGAAAATCTCCGGCAGGCGGTTGTTCGTCAGGCGCTGGCCGTAGGGCGTCATGGCGCGCTCGCTCGCCGGGTCGGCGCTGTAGAGATTCGCGCGCCGCACGGTCAGAGCGTCCTTGCCCAGGGTGAGCGCGATCTCCTCCATGACGTTCTCGATGACCGCCATCGCCTGCGGGCCGCCGAAGCCGCGGAACGCCGTGTTCGGCGGCAGGTTGGTGCGGCAGACGCGGGCTGCGATCGCGACGTGCGGCAGGAAGTAGGCGTTGTCGAGATGGAGCATGGTGCGTTCGAGAACCGCGGTCGAAAGATCGGCGTAGGCGCCGCCGTTCGAGCGCACCACGAACTCGGCGGCGAGGATCCGCCCGGTCTCGTCGCAGCCGATCGAGTAGGCGGTCCGCACCGCGTGACGCTTTCCGGTGAGCAGCATGTCCTCGTCCTTGGTGTAGACGACGCGCACCGGCCGGCCGCACTTCCAGGCCGCGAGCGCGGCGAACGCCGCCGGCAACGATCCCTGCGTCTCCTTGCCGCCGAAGCCGCCGCCCATTCTCCGGCAGAGGCAGACCACCTGGTTCTGCCGCCAGCCCAGAAGCTCGGCGACCACCTTCTGGATCTCGGTCGGATTCTGGGTCGAGGAGTGAACCACCATCGCGGAGCCCTCGTCAGGAATGGCGAGCGCCGCCTGGCTTTCGAGGTAGAACTGTTCCTGGCCGCCGGACTCGAAAACGCCCTCGACGCGCTGCTTCGCCGCCGCCCAGCCCGCGCCGGGATCGCCGCGCCGGATGAACCGTTCGACGCCGATATGGAGCCCGCGACGGTCGGCTTCGTCGATCGACAGCACCGGCGGCTCGGCGGCCGCCTCGATCTTCACTGCGGCGCAGCCGGCGAGCGCCGCGGCGCGCGACTCGGCGACCACGATCACGACCGGCTGCCCGAGATAGCCGATCTCGTCCACGACGAGGAACGGCTCGTCCTCGAAGATCGGTCCCCAGCAGTTGTGGCCCGGAATGTCGCGATGGTCAAGAACCGCGACGACGCCGGGAACGGCGCGGGCGGCGTCGAGATGCACGGCGGTCACCCGTCCGCGTGCGCAGGGTGCGCCGACCGTCGCCAGCGCGAGCTCACCTTCGAGCCGCGGCAGATCTTCGATGTAGAGCGCGTTCCCTTGAACGTGAAGCTCTGCCGAGTCGTGCAGCGGTTCGGAGCGCGCCGGGCGCTTCATGCGACGCTTCCTCCCGGAACGCTCTCCGCGGCGAGGTCGTGAAAGAAGTGGACGAGGGCGTTGCGGGCGAGGAGGCGCCGGTAGTCGGCGCTGCCGCGAACGTCCGAAATCGGGCGAATCTCCGCCGCCGCCCGCTCTCCCGCGGCGCGGAAGGTGGCGAGCTCGAACGGCGCGCCAGCGAGGCCGGCCTCCGCTCCGGGCAGGCGCACGACGGTCGGTCCGACACCGCCCAGCGCGAGGCGCGCGAGCTCGATCCGCGCTCCGGTCCGGCGAATCCAGAGCGCGGCGGTGAAGGTCGAGATGTCGAGGTCGCGCCGCCGCGAAACCTTGAGCAGGCGAACGCACTCGCCGGCCCGGGGCAGCGGCACGACGACCGCGGCGAGGAGCTCGTCGGGCGCGAGGTCGAGCTTCTTGTAGCCGAGGTAGAAATCGGCGATCGGCAGCGCGCGCCTGCCGCGCGCCGAATCGAGCTCGACTCGCGCCTCCGCCGCGTAGAGGAACGGCAGCGAGTCGGCGATCGGCGAGGCGTTCACCAGGTTGCCTCCGACCGTGCCGGCGTTGCGAATCTGCGGCGCTCCGAAGAGCTCCAGGATTCGCGCCAGCTCGGGTGCGAAGTCCCTGGCGCCCACGAGCACATCGCTCCACCGCGCGCCGGCGCCGATGCGGACGAAGCCGTCCTCGACCGCGATGTCGTTCCAGCCGTCGAGGCTCCCGCGCAGGTGGAGAATGCGCGCGGGCAGCGGCTTTCCCTTGTTGATCTGCACCCCCAGGTCGGTGGCTCCGGCCACGACCGTCCCCTGGGGCTCGAGGGCCCGGACCGCCAGCGCCTCAGCCCAGGAAGCCGGAAGAGAAACCGTGTGCGCCTCGGTTTCTACGCGCACCGATTCGGCGCGCGCTGATTCGTCGCTCCCTGGGGCGAGCGCCGCGACCAGCGCCGCTTCGTCGAAGAGGTCGGCGAGCGCCGGCGTCGAGCCGGGCCCGAGCGCGCGCGCGGCGTCGAGGATCTGGACGTAGCCGGTGCAGCGGCAGAGGTTGCCGGAGAGTCCGCGGCGCAGCTCGCCTTCGGAAGGTCGCTTGCCCGAGCCGCGAGCCTCTTCCGCGAGCCCGGCGAGCGCCATGACGAAGCCTGGAGTGCAGAAACCGCACTGCGAACCGAATTTCTCCGCCATCTCCCGCTGCACCGGGTGCAGCTCGCCGCCCCGCGCCAGGCCGTCGACGGTGACGATGTGACAGCCCTCGAGCTGGTAGAGGAAGGCGATGCAGGCGTCGAGCGGACGGTAGGAGAGGTGGTGGCTGGGCCGCCCGGTGTCGGATGAGTCGGAACGGACCTCGCCGACCAGCACGGTGCAGGCACCGCAGTCGCCCTCGGAGCAGACGATCTTCGTGCCGACGAGACGCATCCGTTCGCGCAGCCAGGTGGAGAGCGTGAGGAAGGCGTCGGCGCCTCGCACTTCGTGCACGACGCCGTTCAGGGCCAGGCGCAGGTAGCCGCGCCGAATCTCGGTCGCGGTCATCGCCGGAGGGTCGCCTCGATCTGGCCGAACGGCTGGTCGGTGCCGACAAAGACGCGGTTCGGGTTGTCGAGACCGAACGGCGCGAGGTTGGCGAGCAGATGATGCTGATTCGGCAGCACGAGGGTGATCTCGGCGACCGTCGCGAGGCGGTCGAGCACGGCGCTCCCCATGGCATGGAGCGTCTGCTGAACGGCGAGCGAGTCGTGACGGGCGAAAGACTCGACGAGACTCTGGCGCACTCCGGCGCGCAGCGCCCGGAAGTCGACGCCGCCGTGTATGCCGTCGGCGAGCCGCCAGCGCGCGCGCACGCTGGTGGCGAACAGCCGGTCGTCGACGTCCGGAAGGGTCGTGTAGCGGTCGCGCACGAAATCGACGAAGCCGGAGTGCGAGCTC
>JBDSRU010000081.1:0-3387 GCA_039929145.1 Thermoanaerobaculia bacterium | reverse complement strand
CTTCGGCTCGTGCCCCATTCGGTGGAATTTACCGAGGAAGTGACCGGGCTGTTGCGGGCCTGGCGGCAGGGGGATGTCGCAGCTCGCGACGCGCTGCTCGAACGCGTCTACGCGCACCTGAAGCGGCTCGCCGCCGCCAAACTTCGCGGCGAGCGGGCCGGGCACTCGCTCCAGCCGACCGATCTTGTCCACGAGACTTACTTGCGGCTGATCGACCAGACACGGGTCGACTGGCGCGACCGCGCGCACTTCTTCGGCCTCGCCGCGACCACGATGCGCCGCGTACTGGTTGATCGCGCGCGCCGGCGGCAGCGCAAGAAGCGTCAGGTGAACGAGGTGCGGACCGGGATCACCCTCGCCCACTCCCCGGCGCTGGCGACTTCGGCGGTCGATCTGCTCGACCTCGACCGCGCCCTCGAGCGGCTCGCCGCCGAAGCGCCGCGCGCTGCGCGCGTCGTCGAAATGCGCTATTTCGCCGGCCTCGAGCTCGAGGAGGTCGCCGCGTGCCTAGAAGTCTCCCCGGTGACCGTGCGGCGCGACTGGGATTTCGCCCGTGCCTGGATGAAGGTCGCGCTCGCAGGGGCGGGGTGAGCGACAGGTTGCAGGAGCGGTTCCAACGGGCGCGCGAACTCGCGCCGGCGGAGCGAGGGCGTCTCCTCTGCGAGCTCGAGCTCGCCGATCCGGTTCTTGCGGCGCGCCTCCGCGAGCTCCTCAACGCCGCGGAGGAAGGGGGCTCGCCACTCGACTCGAGCCCCTGGGAAGCGCAGGGTCACGAGGACGAAGAGGGCGAGGATAGCGCCCCCCTCCCCGAGAGCATCGGACCCTATCGGGTTCTTTCGGAGCTCGGGCGCGGCGGCATGGGGCGCGTCTACCTCGCCGTCCAGGAGGGCGATGGCTTCGAGCGCCGGCTCGCAGTCAAAGTGGTTGCGCCCGAGGGGTCCGGTCCGGAGATCGAGCGCCGCTTTCGCGAGGAACGGCGGATCCTCGCCACGCTCGAGCACCCGGGTATCGCGCGCTTCCACGACGCTGGCCGCGACCCCGACTCGGGTTGGTATCTGGCCCTCGAGTACATCGATGGAGCTGGACTCATCGAGCACGCTCGCACGCGAGAGCTTTCGACCGAGGCACGCTTGCGGCTCTTCCTCGACGTGCTCGAAGCGGTCGCCTTCGCCCATGCGCACGGCGTCGTCCATCGCGATCTCAAGCCGGCGAACATCCTGGTCGGAGCCGACGGCCGGCCGCGACTGCTTGACTTCGGCATCGCCAAGCTTCTCGACTCTGCGAACACGCCCGCGATCACCCAGACGCGCACGGCGCTGCGCGCCCTGACCCCCGCCTACGCCAGTCCTGAACAGTTCCGCGGCGACCCTGTGACCCCGGCCTCCGATGTCTTCACGCTTGGAGTCCTGCTCTACGAGCTCCTCGCCGGAGTGCGGCCGTTCGGCGGCGAGGGCGCTTCGCACGCGGCTGTCGAGCGCGCGGTTCTGGGGACCGATCCGTCTCCACCCAGCACCGCTTCCCGGCGGGCCGCCTCCGACCCGGGTGGCTCGGCACGAGCCTTCTCCGGACCGAGGCTGTCGCGGGATCTCGATGCGATCTGCCTCAAAGCGCTGCGCAAGAACCCTGCGGATCGCTACCCTTCGGCGGCCGAGCTCGCCGCCGACCTCGAGCGCCACCTCGGCGGGCTGCCCGTCGCGGCGCGGGGCGAGGATCGACGCTACCGCGCGACGCTCTTCCTGTCGCGTCATCGCGCGGCAATCGCCGTCGTCTCCGCGCTGGCGATCGCCGCGGTGGCGATCGGTCTCGCCGTGACCGCGGTGCGTCAGGACTCCCGCCGGCCGGCGGGAGTCCGCGCCGAGCCCCCGTCGCAGCCGTTTCGCTTCGGCGGCATCACCGGCAAGGACGTCCCCACCCTCGAGACGGCCTTCGTCGAAACACCCGGGGATGTCGACGCCGGCGCCCGGCTGGCGCTCGCCCTCGATCTGGCGGGACGCAGCGACGAAGCCGAGCTCGTCGTAGCGCGCCTGCGCCAGATTCCCGGCCACGGCGAGGATCCGCTCATTGACTACGTGGAGGCGAGCGTCGCCGCCACCGCCAAGCAGTCGCAGCGCGCCCTCGTCATCTATGGCGCCGCTCTCGACCGGGCAATCGTCTCCGGCCGCGGCGATCTCGTTCCGCAGATTCGCGCCGCTCGCGGCCGGCTCCTCTACACCCTCGGGAGGAGGGACGAGGCGCTGCGTGATATGTCGTTGGCGCGCGAGAGCTTTGAGCGCGCCAACGACCGGCCTCTCTCTCCCGCGTCTTGAACGATCTCGCCATCGACCCACTGACGAATGGGCGGCTCGCCGACGGCGAAGCGATCCTGGAACAGGCCCTGACGGCTAGCCGCGCAGCGGGCGCAAGCGGCGCGGGAGTCATTTCGATGAATCTCGCAATGATCTCGATCCAGCGTGGATTCCCCGACCGCGCAGAGCCCCGGCTTCGCGAGTCGATCGAGACGTTTCGCCGCTCCAAGAGCCGTCGACTCGGCGTCGCAGTCCTGTCCCTGGCGCAGGCGCTCTCGGAGCTCGGTCGGCGTGAGGAGGCGCGGCGTAGTCTTGACGAGGCCTTCGACCTCCTGCACGCGGCCGGCGACGACGGAGCTCTCTCCCACGCGCTGCGCACGCGCGGCGACGACGAGCTGCGGGCCGGCCGGCTCGAACCCGCCGAGCAGACGGCGGCGGAACTCGAGGCGCAGGCCAAGCGCAGTGGCGACCGCCTGCCGCTCGGCTTGTCGAATCGGCTGCGCGGCGAGATCGCCGCCGCGAGCGGCGATTTCCCCGAGGCGCAACGGCGGTTCGGCGAGGCGCGCCGTCAGTTTCTCGAGAATGCCGACAGGGACGAAGCCGCCGACCTCGACGTCGTTTGGGCGGAGGCCGCATTTCGCTTCGGCGAGCTGACGGTGGCGGACGAGTGTGCGCGACGCGTCCGTCCGGATCCGTCCGCGGCGATAGAGAGCAACAGCCAGTTTCTCGCCGAGGTCACGCTCATCCGCATCGACGCCCGCGCCGGGCGCGGGGCAACGTCCGCGCCAAGTCTCGCGACTCTCGAGGCCATCGCCGCCGGCTCGACCTCGGTGCGCCGTCAGCTCGGGCTGCTGCGCGCCGGCGCCGCGGTGGCAGCTGCCGCGGGCGACGTCAACGCGGCACGTCGCGACCTCAAATCGGCAAGCTTTCTGGCGCGGCGCGCGGGCAGCCCGACCGAAGCGCTCGAGCTCGAGCGCGAGCTGGCGGCGAATCCGGGGACCCGATAGCGCACCGGGTACGTTCCGGCAAGCGCTCCCTCGAGACTCCGACGGTCTCAGATCGGCGTCAAACTGTTGAAGCAGATGTAGGACTGGGTGGCGGG
>JBDSRU010000080.1:0-7049 GCA_039929145.1 Thermoanaerobaculia bacterium | reverse complement strand
TTGATGCGCCGAGCTACCTCTGCGACGCGGAACTCTGTTGGGCGATGCGCGACGGAAGGCTCCTCTATCGCGACCGGGATCATTTGAGCACCGACGGATCCCTTTACCTCGGCCAGAAGTTCGGCCCCGGTCTTCTGACCGGCGCCGATCTGAGTCGATGGGCCGACGAGGCCGAGCGCAGGGCGACGGCTGCCGGCGAAGGTCTGGAGCGACCGCAAAGGCGGCGGCATCGCCACCCGCGACACCGCCGCGTATAGCCTGCGCCGGCGCGGCTTGGCGCCTAGGATCCCTGCCGCCGTGGCGGTGTGCTACTTTTCCGGCAGGAGACCTCACCATGAATCCGCTCGCTTGCCGTCGCTTCGCGTGGCTCGCCGTGTTTTCGTGTCTTCTCGCTGATCCGATCCGCGCCGGTCTCGATCCCATCCTGGTCGATGGCTTCGAGTCGGGCGACACCTGCCTGTGGGGAGTCGGTCCGCAGACCTGTCCCGGGTTCACGATCACCACGCCTCCGCTGCTGGTTGGCTCCGGCGAAGAGAAGGTCTACTGCTACTACGTTCACACCGGCAACAGTGCCACCCAGGGCGTGCATCGGATTACCTCGTCGATGGAGGGCGTGACGCGCTACACGTCGCTTTTCACCACCCATGACGCGTCGGGCGATCCGGTGGATAATCAGCCACCCGGGACGCTGTCCTCGTCCGGTTGCACCTTCTTCGGCCCCGACCAGAACTCGCGCCGGATATATACCGCCCACGGTCTCGAGGAGGAGCTTCTCCTGCCGACCGACGACGGGGCGGGCGATCCACTGGCGTTCGAGTTTCTTGCCGGACAACCGGCCGTCCTGGTCGCGCACCTGTTCAACGACACCCCCGATCCAATGACGACGGCGGTGACCCTCACGGCCTACGCCCATGGGCCCGGCGTGGCCTACACGCAGACCGCCAGCCTGACGACCACCGATACCCAGCTCATGGTTCCGCCTTCGACCTTGGCGACGTCGACCCATACCTGCCCGGTGCCTTCCGCAGTCAAGTTCTGGTGGTTCTCGACCCACACCCACGACTTCGCGCAGCTCGCGCGGATTCGCAATGGCAGCTCGGACATCGTCGTCTCGGTCGACCCGCTGGCGCCTGCGGTCGCCGCTTTCGGCCCGCCCACGTTCTACGAGTTCGGCGTCGGCGAGCAGCTCACCTACAGCTGCGACTTCTTCAACGACTCCGGTACGACGGTGGGTTTCGGTGAGAGCTATTCCGTCGACGAGAACTGCATCGGACTCGCGTACTTCTTCCCCGCGACCGTGCCGCGCTACTGCTTCAACAACGTCCTGCTTCCCTGATTCGACCGGAGTCGGCGACCGCGAGTCTTCCGAGCGTGGGTCGGCCGCAACGCCTTCGACCGTAAAAGAAAAGGCCCCGGATCGCTCAGGGGCCTTTTCTTCGATGCGAATTTGAAGCCGCTGCTCAGTGGCTGCTGGCTGCCGAACCGCTGTGGATCCGCATGCCGTAGAAGCTGCGATAGACGAAGAAGAGCGCCACGGCGAGGAAGCCGGCGGCGAGGATCTGCGTCAGCGTGTGCTGCCCGGCGGCGGTCATCTCCACCGCCAGCTCGACGGCGAGGAGGCCGAAGAGGGTGGTGAACTTGATCACCGGGTTCATCGCCACCGACGAGGTGTCCTTGAACGGATCGCCGACCGTGTCGCCGACGACGGTTGCGGCGTGGAGCGGCGTGCCCTTCTCCTTGAGCTCGACTTCGACGATCTTCTTGGCGTTGTCCCAGGCACCGCCCGCGTTGGCCATGAAGATCGCCTGGTAGAGGCCGAAGATGGCGATCGAGATCAGATAGCCGATGAAGAAGTAGGGCTCGAAGCAGGCGAACGACAGGGTGCAGAAGAAGACCACCAGGAAGATGTTGAACATCCCCTTCTGCGCGTACTGGGTGCAGATCTCGACCACCTTCTTCGAGTCGGCGACCGAGGCCCGGCCGGCGTTGGCGTCGAGATTGATGTTCTTCTTGATGAACTCGACCGCGCGATAGGCGCCGGTCGAAACCGCCTGGATCGAGGCGCCGGTGAACCAATAGATCACCGCGCCGCCGATGACCAGCCCGAGCAGGAACGGCGAGTGCATGAGCGACAGCTTCTCCATGTCGACCGTGAGGCCCTTGGTGAGCATGACGATGATCGAGAAGATCATCGTCGTCGCACCGACCACGGCGGTGCCGATGAGCACCGGCTTCGCCGTCGCCTTGAAGGTGTTGCCGGCGCCGTCGTTGGCTTCGAGGAAGTCCTTGCCCTTTTCGAACTGCGGCTTGAAGCCAAAGTCCCTCTGCAACTCGGCCTCGATGCCGGGAATGGCTTCGATCTGCGACAGCTCGTAGACGGACTGCGCGTTGTCGGTGACCGGGCCGTAGGAGTCGACGGCGATGGTCACCGGACCCATGCCGAGGAAGCCGAAGGCGACCAGACCGAAGGCGAAGATCGCCGGCGCCAGCATGAGCAGGCCGAGCCCCATGGTGGCGATCCAGGCGGCGATTCCCATCAGGCCGACGATCGTCAGACCCATCCAGAACGCCGAGAAGTTTCCGGCCACGAGTCCGGCGAGAATATTGAGCGACGCGCCGCCCTCACGCGAGGCGATGACGACCTCCTTGACGTGCGCCGATTCGGTGGAGGTGAAGATCTTGACCAGCTCCGGAATGATCGCGCCGGCCAGAGTGCCGCAGGTGATGATCGTCGCGAGCTTCCACCACAGCGTGGTGTCGCCGGCGAGCTCCGGGACGAGAGCCTTTGAGGCAATGAAGGTGACGATGACCGAGATGATCGAGGTCAGCCAGACGAGCGAGGTGAGCGGCGCCTCGAAGTTCATCTTGTCGACGTTCTGATACTTCGCCTTGGCGATCGCCTCGTTGATCCAGTACGACACCGCCGAGGTGCCCACCATCAGGATGCGCATGACGAAGATCCAGACCAGGAGCTGAACCTGGACGACCGGATTGGCGACCGCGAGCAGGATGAAGGTGATGAGCGCGACGCCGGTGACGCCGTAGGTCTCGAAGCCGTCGGCGGTCGGGCCGACCGAGTCGCCGGCGTTGTCGCCGGTGCAGTCGGCGATGACGCCGGGGTTCCGGACATCGTCTTCCTTGATGTTGAAGACGATCTTCATCAGGTCGGCGCCGATGTCGGCGATCTTGGTGAAGATGCCGCCGGCGATGCGCAACGCTGCTGCTCCGAGAGATTCTCCGATCGCAAAGCCGATGAAGCACGGGCCGGCGAAATCACCCGGAACGAAGAGCAGGATCGCCAGCATGATCACCAGCTCGGTCGAGATCAGCAGCATGCCGATCGACATGCCGGCCTTGAGCGGGATGGCATAGGTCGGGAACGGCTTGCCGCGCAGCGAGGCGAAGGCGGACCGCGAGTTGGCGAAGGTGTTGATCCGGATGCCGAACCAGGCGACGCCGTAGCTGCCGGCGATGCCGATGAGGCTGAAGGCGATGATCAGCGCCACCTGATTGAAGGCCAAGTGCCGCAACCAGCCGAAGTAGACGACGATGATCGTGGCGATGAAGGCCCAGAGGATCATGATGAACTTGCCCTGGGTCTGGAGGTAGGTCTTGCAGGTCTCGTAGATGAGCTCCGAGATCTCCCGCATGGAGTTGTGCACCGGCATGTTCTTGAGCTGCGTGTACATCACCAGGCCGAAGAGCAGGCCCAGAAGACAGACGAAGAGGCCGAACAGCAGCAGGGTCGAGCCCGCGACGCCGAGGAACGTGACGCTCCCGAGGTCGGGAAGCTTCAACTCCGCTTCACTGGCGTGGGAAGGGGTGGCGCCGACGATGGCGACCAGGGCGAGAAGGGCGAAGACAGCTCGCCCTGCGCGCGGGAAACGACTCATCCAGGAATGCATGACTCCTCCGTTCGAGACTGCCCCGGCCCCTTCGAAGGGCGGGGCGGAAGTATTCGGGCGGTCTCGGATCCGAGCCGCGTCCGTTTCTAAGATCCTTGGGATCGCACTGAAAGCGGCCCTGACCGGTCAAGCGGCCGTGGCTTCGAAAGGGCCGTCCATAGGCTGCGAACCGGGGAATTCTAGCCGAAAGGGGTCGTTTCCGCGAGCTTCCGTCCGCTCCGGGGTGAGGCCGTCGAGAGTTCGGAGTCGCCATCCGGCACGGACCTCTTGAGGCCTCCTGGACTCTTGAGCGAGGTCAGAGGCCCGCATCGGGCCAGCGGAACCTAGTTCGCGGGGAAGGCCTGAATATCGCCGGAGCTTGCGAATCTGCCCAGGGGATTGCGGTAGGGGCGCACCGCGCCGGTCGCGGTGTCGGTTACGGTGAAGGTGTACTCGACGTTGGAGAGGGCGCCGTAGTAGATCCAGAAGTGCCCGTTGTACGCCGCCCCGTCGACCGCCTTGACGACGATCTCGATGTTGTCGTCATCGAAGAACCAGAAATAGCCCGTGTCGTCGGTGAGGCTGGCCGCCCGGGCCACGCCGGTGTGGCCCTGAAAGTCGCGCCAGACGGCCTCGACCGCGAAGCGGCCGCCGAGGATGCAAAAACGGGTTTCCGAGCTCACGCAAACCCCGGTCCCGGCGCCCGGCGCGGAGCTCGCGGGCTGCGACGCTCTCACCGCCAGCGACAGGTTCTCATCCGGGAACCTCCCGCCGGCCGGCTCTCGGGTGGGGAAGGCCAGGATGTCGCCGGTGCTGGCGAACCGGCCGGCGGGGTTGAAGTAACGCTGGGCCTCGCCCGTTACCGCGTCGCTGACGTCGATCGCGTACTCGATGTTGGAGAGGGCGCCGTAGAACACCCACTCGTGGCCGTTGAAGCCGCCGCCGTCGACGAGCTTGGCGACGAGCTCGACGTTCGACGGCGTAAAGAACCAGAAAGCCCCGGTGTCCGCCCTCAGGGGGAGCTCCTGCCCGTCGCCGAGACGGTCGCCCGGAGCCTTGAAATGCGCCTTGACGAGAAAGCGGCCGCCATCGAGGCAAAGGGCTTCGGGCCGGCCGGAGCAGTCGTCACTGGCGCCCGCCGGCACATGCCAGGGCTCGATGCCGTGCAGCCCGTCATCGGCGACGAAGACGACCTCGTCGCCCACCGCGAGGAAGTCGTACGGCGAAGACGACTGCCCGCCAGGCAGGATGTCATGGGCCAGGCGCGTCGACTCCGCGGTTCCGGAGCTGACCCAGAGCTCGCATCCATGAGGCGTGTCGCAGGCGGTGAGGAACGCCCTGGAACCTGCGGCGATGATTTCCGCTCCACGGCGTGAGATCGAAACTCCTTCCGGAAGCAGCGAGTCCGGCTCGCCCCCGGCGAGAGGGAATGACAGCAGCTCGAAGACCTCGGAGTCGGTTCGGCGGGTAATCAACAGACGTTCGCCGAGCGCGACGAGGCGCGAGCCGGAAACGTCCGCCGTTTGGGCTATCGCCGCCAGCAGCGACGAGCCCGCCGCGGTGCCGTCGGTCCTCCAGACCTGCATCTCGTAGCGCTCGCCATCAGCGACCTGGGCGAGGACCGCCCAACCATCCGCCAGGCGGACCGCATCGAGCGGCGCAGCGTAGCCGGTCGACGGAAACAGACGCTGCGTTCCGAGTGAGGTCCCGTCCGTCGTCCATACGGCGGTACGGTTCTCGAGATCCGTGGCGCCGAAGAAAGCCCGCCCCAGCTCGCCCGAGCCCAGATAGTCCGAGAGATCGGCGAAGGCGGGAGCGAGAGGCTCGAACGCCGTCAGGTCCTCGCCCAGGGAGTACATCTGGTGGCCAGAATCGGTCTCACGGTCGATGATGAAATTCGTCCCCGCAACGTGGAAACTCCAGTAGCCCAGGTCCGCAGTGATCGTCTGGGTCAGAACCGCCTGGGGCGGCGACCCGCCGAGCCGCCAGACTTCGTAGGCGGTTCCCGACCAGCGCACGAATCCGACCACCTGGCCGTTGCCGATCGATGGGTCGGAGTTCGGGGAGTGGAGCTCGGTGAGCCGGGTCGCTGAACCGCCGGAGCTCGCGACGAACCAGAAGTTGGAATCGCAGTCGCGGAAGATGAATCCTCCGGTTGCGGGATAGACGTCGGAGCCGTAGTAGCAGATGTCGTAGTCGCCGCCGGCTGGTTCGAGCGCGGATGCGGCCGTCGGTCGCAGCCAGACGCGATCCGGGTACTGGAAGTCCGCCGTGAAGGCCAAGGCGCCCTCCGCCGAGGCGCGGAGACGCTTCGGATCAGAAGAGGACTCACGGATCGCCAACCGGCGAATCATGGTGGTCGTGGCGGGCGTTCCCGCCGTGAGCCAGGGCTCTCCGGAACCGCTGCCCTGCGACGCTGCGAAGTAGACCATCTCACCGACGACAGCCGCGCTTCGCGAAGTGGCGGAGTCGAACAAGGGCCCCTCCCTCAGCGCATCGTAGAGAGGTTCCGCCGAGGTGAAGGGCGGACGGGTCGCGTAGAGCGTGGCCGAGGGCGCGCCTGGGTGGTTGCCGGTGAAGTAGAAGGTCGTCGAGGTCGATGCCAGAGCGCTCGGGTAGAGGTAACAGGGGTCGACGCAACCGGTGGAGACTTCATGCGTGCCGGCGTCGGTCCCGTTCGAGACGAAGAGGTGAGTTCCTCCCTGGTCGTCCACGGTGGGGACGAAGACCGACCCGCCGGCCAGCGCGAGGAAGCCTTGTGAATAGTCGAAGGCTACGTTCTCCACCCAGGAGCGGAGCTCCTCGGGCCGACTGCCTGCGCTCCAGAGTCGATTGGCAGCCACTCCGTCCGTGGCGATGAAGTAGGCCTTCCCTCCGACGATCTCGATCCTTGCCTCGCCATCGCTGAAAGGCTGGTGGTAGCCGAACACGGTGACGGCCCGGGTTCCGCCCGGAGTCGCGTCGGAAGTGAAGAGCTCTTGTCCGAAACTCGCATCGTTCACCGAGAAGAAGGCGCGATCCCCGTCGAGATGAAAGACTCCGACCTGGGCAGACGGGTCGGCGAGCGAGGTGAGGCGTACGCTGCCGCCGCTGCTTCCATTCGTCGTCCACACCTCATTGCCGGCTTCCCCGGGCTCAGTCAGGGTGAAGTAAACGACCGAATTG